>JAYWFD010000162.1:0-2867 GCA_043778965.1 Candidatus Altimarinota bacterium | reverse complement strand
ATGAAAATACTGTCCAGGATAGAGAGTCACTCCAATATTTTCACTTCCCATACGATCGAGATTTTGCAGGAGCTGAGGTATACGTTCGCGAGTTGGTTCATTAGCGATGATAAATGCATTCGGATAATGCTCTCTGAGTTGAGTCGTCTTTCCGCCTGGACTCGCAGCCATATCGAGTATCACAAAGGTATCGTCATGGATAGTGCTATCTGAGAGTATATGTACGGAGGTCGCAGCAGCGAGCTCCTGTATGTAGAAGTTCCCCATGAGGTGATCGAGGGTATATCCTATACGTCTCTCAAGAGGATCAAAATCCTCGGATCGACTGAGTGAAAATACATTTGGTATATATGTATACTCGAGGAGAAATCCATATTTTTCTAGATGATCTTTCACTTCAGCTTCTTTTCATGGTTTTATCCTGATGGTACGAGGGATTCACTTCTCGAGAGCAGCAAGAAATAGGCCTAATTCTTGGGGTTTCTCATGGAAGAAATTATCTTGGAAATATTCTATGAATCGAGGATTGATGGACATTTTTAGAGTTTAAATTTTCTTGCCATTTCGCGATCGAGGTCTCTATCTTTTATAGTTTCTTTTTTTTGCCATGTTTTCTTTCCTTTTACCAGAGCAATCCGGAGTTTGATCAGATTTCATTTGCTATATATTTGCATGGGTATGATCGTCGCCCCCATTTCTTTTACTTTGTTTTCTAGGCGAAGGATTTCACTTTTTTTGAGAAGGATTTCTCTTTCACGTTTTGGTTCAAATATACGAACGCCTCATTTATAGTCTCCGATGTGTATTCCGGTAGCGGAAGGGTGTCATTTATTGATGAGTATATAGGATCATTTGAGGTTGATACTTCCATTCCGTATACTTTTCACTTCTTCCCCATAGAGCTTGATTCATGCCTCATACTCTTCGATGATTTCATAGTCGAAGTGCGCTTTTTTATTTTCTGCGAAGATGATTTTAGTTGTCTCTTTAGAAACCATGCTGAGATTATAGGCAAATAGCAGAAAAAGCAACTTGCATTTCAATAAAATTATGATAAAATATAATTAATATAAATTGTCAAATATTCATGTTTATGAGATACTCCATCATTTTTCTGAGCATAGTTCTCTATTTTTCTGCTCCATGAGTTTCTGCAAGTGAGTCAAAATCTGAATCTACTGGTCCAACACAACATACTCCGCATCCACCTCATGATCATCCTGATAATGATCATATCAAAAAGCTTGATGAGTGACTTAGAAAATCAAGGAAAAAAGAGCAAGAAGAGTCTGAAATATGATCTATTCTCCTTTAGAGAATAGATCTTTAAGCTTCTGTATTGCGAGTTTTTGGTCGATAAAAAATGGACTTGTTGCTATAGTGATATAGCTTACTTGAGGTATAAGATTTCTTATACATTCAATCTTCTTATTTTCATCAATAAAGTTCATTTCAGGAGCAAAAAAGTCCATATCAAGATTGAGTACACTATTTTTTTGGGGAATATATGTCATATACTCATCGAGTTCAAACTCATTTTCTATTCGGATCATTTTTCATACGATACCAGTATTGATAGCTGGCTCTATATAATTCCCGACATTACATGAGAAATTAGTGAATTCCCATGCATAGTTCTCCTCTTGTATTGCTTTCTTTGAATTGAGAGCATGTTCATTCTTCCAAAGATCTGAGTGTTCATCGATATGAATAAGTTCAAAACCTTTTTCTAGTACTCATCTCCTTAATGCTTCGAGCCAGAAGTAGAGAGCATGATTGTGATTATCAAATACTATAATTGGAGGTACTGATCCCTTGATTCTCACAAAATTTTCTAATCCCATACAGGATCGTATTTTTCCACCTTCAACCTCTTCAAATACAATTTGATTCCCAATCGCAACATCAGTTATGGATCATTCTATAATCTTAGGTATAAAAATTTCCGGCTCTTTTTTACTCAGTTCTTTCCTTTTTCCCCAAGAAAGTTCGTTATTTCATACTTTTCCTACTAATAAAAAATGGCTGTCATAATGCATATACTGTATATTTTTAACTTTTATTCGAGTACAGCTCTTACAGTTCACTTTACATCATAGGTGACTTCCTTTGGTCCAATTTTTGCACTTGTTTCGCTCGATTCCTTATTGGGCATCTCTGGTATTTTTGTCGATTGTTTTCCATCTGCAGGAAGTGTCGGTGCTATAGAGATAAGCGGTTCTTCTGTCGCCTCACGATTCAGCATACTCTGTATGAGTCGACCAGTTTCATTTGGAGCCGTGACATAGTGCATCGGCATAGTTCCAGTCATGCTGAGGCTATCTCCTTCAGTCATGATCTCTACTGTTCCGAAGTTAAAAAAACTTCCGATCCAGCCAGAATATTTCGCACTCACAGTTTTTACTTTATCTCCTTCGACCGTATTTACACTTGAGAGCATTCCTGACTGATTCACGAACATGATCTTTCCAGGGATCACGATATTATAGTCCATTTCGAGATCCATCATATTTTTTCTGTATCTTCCGAGGAGGAGCCACTGTAGGAAGAGCAGTATGACATCTACCCATATCATCATGCTCCATGCTTCCCGTATATGTCAGATATAGGATAGAGCACTCCATATCATGAGCCCTATGAGGATAAGCTGATTGAGTACTGTCTGATCGAAAAAACGTATAAAATATCGATCTCCAGATTCGAGCTCTCAAAGAAGAGTGTCGAAATCGGTACGTACGGTCGGTGTCTTATATATCTGCCTAAAGTGTATGATATAATTCCATACAGAAAAGATGAAGAGAAGTACAGAAAATCATACTCCAATGATGAGAGAATATTGGGTGATAGTATCTTCATGGTAGGTCAGT
>JAYWFD010000161.1:0-7659 GCA_043778965.1 Candidatus Altimarinota bacterium | reverse complement strand
TCAGGCGAAGTGGTCACGAGAGAGAGAGGGTTATATTTTTCAAGCCCCTAATAAGGGTATTATGCATAGTAGATTTACAGATCCGCAAATTAGTACTGAATATAATACAACAACATCTGTAACTCTTTGTCTCGATAAAAATGCTGGATATTGATATCTTGCAGAGTTTGAAATGGTCATTGAAGATGCACAGAAAGTTGAAAGTGTGAGAAAATTTCTTTTGGAAATTATTAAATCACTTGGATATGAAGAACTCGATCAGGCTCACCTTGCCCGCATGTTCGATTTCTATAATAAAAATTGGAGAGACTATTATGGGACGGAGAAAGTATTTGAGGTATTATAGATGTTCCTGTCATTCCGTGCTTGTCACGGAATCCATGCTTTTAAACTATTAGATTCCTACATACGCAGGAATGACAAATACTTATGCTCATCCAAATCTGACATTCTCGGAGTTCTGACTTCGCGAGAGAACTCTATGAACCGATCAAAATAGCCTCGTTTTTCTTGGAGCATACATGGATATTTCCTCATGATGGAGCTGAGATAGATTCTCGTGAATCACTCAGAAATATAGATCTCTTCATAGCAGAAGTCAGCCATCCTGCGACATGACTGGGCATAGAGATAGGATTTGCAAGTGCTTATGAGAAGTACATCCTCTGTATCTATAAAAAGTGAAGCAAGATTTCGTCGAGTTTACAGTCAGTAACGCAAGACTTTATCGAATATAAAAACGACAGAGATATGATAGAAAAACTATGAAAGTTTCTTACTTCAAATAATCTTTCCTAAGATTCCTGCATACGCAGGAATGAAAAAAATTATGTCCGAAGAACTCAAACTTTTCCTCATTTTCCTCATCTGACTTTTTTCTGCATACTTCGGGAGTTTCACTTCCGGCTGAGTTTCTGTGCTTTGAGTGGGTCTTCTCACATTTCTTGGTATACCACCGCAAATGGCGACAATTACCTATAAGCTCGGAAAAATCGGAGATGTCCTCGGAGGGATTTACCTCTTCCATAAGAATGGTCATATTCCAAGGAGGTTTGTATTTTGGTGATGAATTGTTTCAATTCTTTGAAGTTTTCTCGGATCGTATTTCATATTTTCTGTCCCCGATTTTCTCATCTACCTTGTCTCTGGTGTTACTATGACTGTACTCATCATAGTTTCAATCTATAAAAAATCGGGGGTGAAGTCACATCTCCATATATCAAAAAAAAGAGAGTATAGCTATTATAGCCTCCTTTTCATACTGACTATGGTAGGCAATCTTTTTATTGCAGGTTCTGGAGTATGGTACTATTTCGTAAATACTTTTGTCATCAGACTTTCCGCACTTGAGGCAAAGTGAATCGCTGCTATACTTTCTATTTTTTGGTTTATAGGGACGTTCTTCGGAGTATTGGCACAATGACAATACGTCATCTCCTGGGCTATCGCACTTGCTCTCGGGATGTTCATCGGGGGATACTTCGGGACGAAGCACATCATCAAGCTTGGAAATGAGATTTTCCGAAATATTCTACTCATTTCTATCATCATTTTTGCTTTCTATTTTCTCTATAAGGCTTATATAACTTTTTAATCCATGACTGAAGAAATCAAGATTTTTCTCATCTTTATCATCTGACTTTTCTCATCGTATTTTTGAGGTTTTGTATCGGGTGGTATTTCAGTGCTATCGATAGGAATGATGTCATTTCTCGGCATTTCACCACAAATGGCAGGCATTACTTTTAAGCTCGGGAAAATCTGAAATTCGCTTGCCTGAGTGAAAAATTTCCATGCTGAGTGATTGATTAGAAAAGAATACTTGGTGTGACTCAGTATCGCCATGATGATTGGGGGGTGACTCGGTTCTTTTTTTATCATGAGTATCCCTGATTGGATCATGTATGGTGTTTCCGCATGCTCGATGCTCATACTGGTCATAGTTGCTATTTGGAAAAAATCTGGAACCTGAGCACGGCATGTGATTATCAGTAGAGAAAGAACAGTAGTGGGATATTTTAGTTATTTTTGGCTCTCGGTACTCGGTAATATGTTTCCTGCCGGATCGGGGATCTGGTACTATTTTGCGAATACATTTATACTGAAGCTCTCTACCCTCGAATGAAAAGCTACTGGAAATGCAGTGGCGGTATTTTGGTTTATCGGTACGGCGATAGGGATATTTGCTCAGGGGAATTATCATCTGATACATGCAATCATGCTGGCTATAGGTATGTATATCGGATGATATTTTGCGACGAAACATATGATTAAGCTCGGGGATCACGCTATGAGAAATATTATACTGTTTGGTATCATTATTTTTGCTTTGTATTTTCTCTATCTTGCATATAATTCATGGAGTAATTTTTAAGAAAACTTCCATGCCAATCCACCCAGAACAACAATACCTCGACCTTGGTCGAGACCTTACCGAAAACGGTATCTATAACAAAGATCTCGGAAGTGGTGATGTGACGTATAGTTTTTTCGGACGACAGTTTCGTTTCGACTTCGCTGATGGCTTCCCACTCCTTACGACCAAGAAGGTCTACTGGAAATGAGTGGTCACGGAGCTTCTCTGGTTCCTGAGAGGTGACTCCAATATCCGATTCCTCATTGAGAATAATGTTCATATCTGGGATGACTATCCGTACTATATCTACAATAATAAAGTAAAAAAAGGACTTGAACCTGCGATGGAGAAAGAATTATTCATCGCCAAAATCCTCGAAGATGCCGACTTCGCGAAAGCGCATGGAGAACTCCCGAAGATCTATGGGGAACTCTGGAGACGCTGGCCGACGAAGACTCCTGGTCGCACTATTGATCAAATTAGTTGGATTCTCCGAGAGTTGAAGGAAGATCCCTATGCTCGTAACTGCTGTCTCACGGCGTGGAACCCTGAGTATCTCTACTCGATGGCACTTCCCGATGAGGCATCACGCTATCCGATCTGTCATGGATTCTCACAGTACTCCATCAAGGATGGGAAGCTCTATGGTCAGCTCTATCAGCGTTCAGCAGATCTCTTCCTCGGAGTACCATTTAACACAGCATCGTATTCACTTCTCATCCATATCTTCGCACACCTTCTTGGAGTCGAACCTGGAGGACTGATCCATACGTTCGGTGATGTCCATATCTATGAGAACCATATCGAACAGATGAAGGAGCAGATGTCTCGTACTCCACATCCATTTCCTCGGGTGACTATAGATCCAAGTCTGAAAAGTATCGATGATCTCGACTTCCGCCATATCATCCTCGAAGGATATGAGGCAGATGCTCCGATCAAAGCGAAAATGGCGGTAGTAGGGGGGATGGTGGGGAGGGATAATGAAGAAAATTAATAAAATATATGAATCATAATTTCTACATGGAAGAGGCAATAAGAGAGACTCAAGTTTCTATTAATTTTTGAAGCTTTCCTTTTAGTGTGATAGTAGTCGATAAAAAAACATGAGAAATAGTACATAGAGATCATGATCGAGTAAATGAATATATGGATCCGACAGCGCATGCAGAAGTGAACGCTATTCGATATCTCTGTAAGAAATTCTCGCAACTTTCACTAGAAGATTATATTTTCTATACAAGTTCAGAACCTTGTCCTACATGTCTGACGGCGTGTATAAAAGCACATATTCCAGAGATATATTTTGGTGCTGATACTGAGTTAACAGCGTCGTTGCCAATAAAAGCTTCGGAACTCGCTGAAAAATCAAAAAAATACCCAATTATAGTAGTAGGAGGTATACTCGCTGACGAATGCCTGAAGCAAAGAGAAATTTTTTTTAATACCCGTAACCTATAGTCCTCTTTGATCTACCTCTACGCCTTCTTCGTCCTCTCATTTCTCAATGCCTTTAAGGATATTTCTACGAAGCAATCTCTGAAGTCTCTCGATGCAGGAGTGATGACGGGGATTTGCTCGCTCGCGATCATCGTCGTGACTCTCCCTTTTCTCATCCGAGAGGGGATACCGAGTCATATCGAGTATTCATCGTTTATCTGGATTGTGCTCGGTGGATGACTTTTCTATTATTTTGGAAAGTACTTCAATTTTCAGTCACTCTCTCTTGGTGATATTTCACTCATTGCACCAATGAAATGACTTGTTACTCTTGCTGCAGTCCTCTCGAGTATACTCCTCCTCGGTGAATGGGTGAATATCTATGGATTTCTCGGAATCCTCCTGACTCTCACAGGGACGTACTATCTCGCAGTCGAGAAGTCGCATATACGATTCTCCGATCCCATCAGAGCACTCTATGCTGATCCTGGTGCTCGTATGTTCCTTATAGCACTCTGCTTCTACTGATTCACGGTCACTTTCGATCGTATGGGGATCCATGCGAGCTCGATCTGGCTCTGGGCATTTCTCATGAATCTGACAGTATTCCTTATGAGTATACGAGATATCTATAGACATCGAAAAACACTCAAGAAAAATCTGAAAACACAATATAAAGCCTTACTTTCTCTAGTCATCCTTCATATTTGGATCTATCTTTCGCAGATGTATATCGTCTCAGAAGTTATCGCTCCGTATACGAGTGCGTTTAAGTCTGCTTCAGCACTTTTTGCAGTGATACTTGGTGGTTGGTTCTTCCAGGAGAAGCACCTTTTGCAGAGATTTCTCTGAGCATGTATCATCCTTTTTGGGATTATTTTGATTTCATTTTTCGGATAGTTTCGTATATTTACTCTATGTATATAGTTCTCGAAGGCATCGTCGGAAGTGGGAAGACTACTCAAGTGAAGAAACTCGGGGAGTATTTACGTTCCGTCATCGCGAGCGGAGCGTGGCGATCCAGCTATAAAAAAAATTCCTTATTGTATTCTGGATTGCTTCGTGCCTCGCAATGACGGGTACAGAATGTGATTCATGTGAGAGAGCCAGGCACGACCCCGATCGCTGAAGATATCCGCCATCTTGCTCAAGGAAAAGAGTGGGAAGATGAGACGATGCATCCACTTACCAATGCCTACCTCTTTGCAGCTGCGCGAGCTCAGACACTCCAGACTGTAGTCCAACCAGCGTTGGAAAGATGAGATATCGTCATTTCCGATCGATGCTTTCTGTCTTCGTGTGCGATCCAGTGAGAAGCGCAATGAGTTGGGGTAAATACAGTACTATGGATTAATAAAGAGGCCGTAGGAAAAATACTTCCTGATATTATCTTCTACCTCGATGTCGATATCGATCTTGCTCTTTCGCGGACTTTCGATGAAGGAGGAGATAAATTCGAAAAAGAGGGAAAGGAATTTTATGAGGCGATCGTACGCTGATATGAGAAATGTGCAAAGTGGAAAAAACTTGAATGAAGATTTGTGAGGATAGATGCGAATAGAAGTGAAGAGAAAGTGTTTGAAAAAATTATTCAATATCTCAATAATTCAATTAGGAATATATGACATTAACATATCTTATAAAATCACTTCAAGACCATATTCTCTCTTTCTCTGAAGATAGAGAAGCTACTATGAAAATCATCGAATGGATAGAGCAATATCAGGAATTTGCTTTCGTGAAAGAAAATCTTCTCGGACATATCACAGGATCTCTCTTCATCGTCAATCCTTCTCGCACAAAAATCCTTCTTATGTTTCATAAAAAACTCCAAATGTGGATCCAATTTGGTGGCCATGCAGATGGAGAGCTAGATATAAGAAATGTCGCAGTTCGTGAATTCCACGAAGAATCATGAGTTATGCCAGAGCCATTACTTGTTTGAAATATTTTTCATGTTGATGTCCATGATGTTCCTGAATATAAAGATAAACCGAAACATATACACCTCGATATACGGTATTTATGAGTTGTATCTGATGAGGTCACACTTATGCATCAGGAAGCAGAATTAGAGGATATTCGTTGGTTTGACCTCGATGAAGTACAAAACTATAACGATGAACTCACCATGAAAACATGTATTGAGAGGATAAAAACGCTCGAACTCTAGGAATTTCCATAGTAGAAAACCTTATCCTATAATTCTATGAAAATAGTCATTCGTCCGGAGTATCATTTTTTTGATAGTGAGCGTTTATCATTCGCAAGTGAGAAGATCCTCACGACGACGTATATGTGATGAGCAAACTATGAGAGTGCGCCACTCATTACTGATTGTGTGACAGCAGTGCGATGGCTTCTTGCGACATCGAGTGATTATATATTTCCATTTTGATATATTGGAGATCTTCCCAATATGATATGTGATACTGGAGCCAAGATTATATCTCTTTCAGATGCCCAGAGAGGAGATATAATCTTTTTTGAGAAAATGTCACTGACACATAAGAAGTACATGATAACCCATGTCGGACTGATGATCTCTTCATATGAGTTTATCCACTCATCCCGAGCGCATAATGGAAAAATAAGTCGTATTGACGACCTTGAATATATCCATAATATCTTGGATGGATCATACCTTCTGATCGCACAAGATCCTCGAAATAACTCCTAATATCATGAAAAATCTCTATGTCATCGACGCTTATAATCTCATCTATCGCATGTTCTATGCTATCCCAGAGATGCATACTCGTGATGGTCAGATTGTGAATGCAGTATTCGGAGTCGCGAAATTTATAAAATCCCTTACAGAGATGAGTCCAGATGATACGATTATCGTCGCATCAGAGTCAGGATCTAATTTCAGAGAGACACTTTTTTCCGAATACAAATGAACTCGCGATCGTATGCCAGATAATCTTAGATCACAGATAGGATTGATCTTTAAATTTTTTACTACTACGGGTATACCAGTACTCGTACGAGAAGGATACGAAGCAGATGATATCATAGGTTCGATCGTCTATGATCGAGATGGATATGATGAGGTGATCATCATCTCATCAGATAAAGACCTCTGTCAATTCGTAAAAGATGGAAGTGTAAGAATCTATGATGCGATGAAACAAAAAAATCTTCGTCGAGCAGATGTGATAGAGAAATTCTCTGTCCCTCCAGAGCAAGTAGTAGACTACCTTTCTATCGTAGGAGATAGTTCAGATAATATCCCTGGAATTGCTGGATTTGGTCCGAAGAAGGCAGTCGATCTTCTCACAAAATATGATACCCTACAGGGTATATATGATCATATGGATGAGCTGACTCCAAAGATGCAAGAAGTCTTATCAGATCAGAAAGAAAATGCATTCCTTTCTCAGAAACTTGCCACTATTGTGACAGATCTAGATATTTCTATCGAAGAACTGAGGTGAGCTGATTCAAGAGAGATATTCCAAAATTCTCTCGTTATCGAGTTCCTCAAAAAATATGAGTTCAAATCCCTTGTCCCTACAGAACATAGGGAAGTAAAAAAAGAGCTCGAAAAGTGAAAAATCCAAAATATCTCTGATATAGAAAGCCTCTCTCGTCTTATGCAAGTCTGTAGAGAAGAGAAAAAGATATATATTTCGACTGATGGTGCATGATGTATAATTCTGGGCATCTGAGGGGATATATTCTCTATTGATTCCAATTTTGCTGATATAAGTAATTTTTTTACTCAGCTTTTCGATATCCCGGATATCCAGATCATCGGGTATGATCTTAAAGAGGATATAAAAAGAATAATCTTTTCAAAAAAATCCCTCCAAGGAGCGGAAGGACAGGGGAGTTTATTTTAAGATTTTATGCAAGTT
>JAYWFD010000160.1:0-7660 GCA_043778965.1 Candidatus Altimarinota bacterium | reverse complement strand
AATAGTAAAAAATTTTTCATATCTTGTAAGAAGAAAGTTTACTGAATTTAATCATACGCAAGCATTATAAGAAATAATGTTTGCTAGTCTAGACCCCTTGGTATACAGATATGAGATAACTGGATCTTGCATGACAAGAATGATGGAAAAAGAAAGCTTCTTTTTCTGACATTGAGCAATATTTTCTTCTGCTTTTTTCTGATTCGAGAAGGTGCCATCGACGATCATATTGTATCCCTGCTTGATACAGAAACTATACATCCGATCCATGACACGACTCGCATATTGGTGGAATTCGGAAGCATTGGACCCAGTATATCACTCGAAAAGTGAACGATAGAGATCAGTATCGAGGGTGACGTAGTGTTCGATATCAGGAAATGATTCGATCCACTCAGTCTTCCCAGCCCCAGGAGCACCTGCAAGAAAAATCACAGGGATAAATATATCTTTATGTCCATATCTCCCTGGCGCATCTTCGAGAATATTCTTCTGAAGATATTCTGCCGTGAGCTTTACTCACTCATCTGTATGGGGAAATATTGGATGTGTCATGATCCTATTTTAGAGAAATTTTTTGTTTTTCCAAAACAAAAAATCCCCCATGTTCATGAGGGATTCTATATTCAGCACTGGATTGCTTCGTGTCTCGCAATGACGGGGAAAAACTACATAGCGATCTTCTGTGGAACGCCATGGACTCACTCGAAGAAGGCATCGAAGTCTTCCTGAAGCATCTCTTCGACTGAGAGAAGATGCTCAGCGATCTTCTCATGGAGATCATGATTGGTCGTGATGATCGACTTTGCCTGAGCATAGGCTGTGAGGAGGAGTCATCGCACTTTCGAGTCGATAAGGTCTTGGGTCTTATCAGATATGACTTTCCCACTTCCTTGACCACCGAGATAGTTCCCTTCAGACATATCTGGAGCGAGATTCTCAGGGCCGATCTCTGGATCAAATCCGAATCTCATGACCATAGCGCGTGCGATCTCTGTAGCTCGCTCGATATCTGAGCTCGCCCCTGTAGTGATATAGGCAGATCCGAAGAATACCTCTTCTGCCACACGTCCACCATAGAGAGTCGCGAGCTCATCGAGATACTTCGCCTTCGAAGTATAGGTGCGATCTTTCTCAGGAAGGAACCATGTGACTCCACCAGCACCACCACGAGGAAGTATAGAGATCTTATGGACAGGATCAGTATGTGCGAGCATCTTCCCGACGATAGCATGTCATACTTCATGGATTGCAGTGAGACGTTTCTCATGTTCCGTCATACGAAGAGATTTCTTCTCATTGCCCATGACTACTTTTTCGACAGATTTCTGGATCATACCGATAGTTATACTTTTCTTACTTTCCTTACCTGCGAGGATAGCTGCTTCATTGAGGAGATTTCCGAGCTCAGCTCCTGAGAATCCTATCGTGATACCAGCAACCTTATCCCAGTTCACATCAGAGTCAAATGGCTTACCCTTCGCATGTACTTCGAGGATCTTCTTGCGATCTTCGAGAGTCGGGAGACTGATCGTCACTCGACGATCGAATCGTCCTGGTCGGAGTAGTGCCTTATCGAGGACATCAGCGCGATTGGTCGCGGCCATGACGATGACATTGGTATCATTATCGAATCAGTCCATCTCCGTCAGTATCTGATTCAGAGTCTGCTCACGCTCATCGTGTCCACCGCCGATACCAGGACTTCGCTTCTTCCCGATCGCGTCGATCTCATCGATGAATATGATCGAAGGAGCTCGCTCACGTGCCTCCTTAAAGAGATCTCGCACTCGACTCGCTCCGACACCGACGAACATCTCGACGAACTCCGAACCCGATATAGAGAAAAATGGTACTTCTGACTCTCCTGCTACCGCACGAGCAAGGAGTGTCTTTCCTGTTCCAGGAGGTCACTGAAGCAGTATTCCACGAGGGATCTTCGCACCCAGATCGTTATACTTCATAGGATTTTTCAGAAAGTCGACGATCTCGATGAGATCAGCCTTCTCCTCATCCGATCAGGCGACATCAGCGAATGTCACTTTCTCATCCATCTCAGGATCATAGACTTTGGCTCGACTTTTGATGAACGCCATAGGACCACCCATACCACCTCCACCCATACGCCCCATGAGGAAAAATATCACAACAATAAAAAGTATTATCCCAATCAATGTGGGAACAATCTCTACCAGTAGTTGTTTCCCGAGACTAGGTTCTTTGATAGTGATCTTCGTAGGATTCGATGGATCAGAAAGACCAATATCCGTAATCTCTAGATTTGCTGGAATATTTGATTCATCGATATCCCGATTTTTGATGATGACACTATCTACGACATTCTCTCGGATAGGCTTACGTCATTGGATCGTATTTCATTCGACGACGATTTCTTCGTAAGCACCAGAATTGTATCACATGAGAATTTGGTTGAGTCAGAGTTCTTTATGAATCGTGACTTTCTCCTCGCTCATAGCGCCTTTATAGAACCAGAGAAGAGAGATGAGTATGAATATTCCTAAAATAGGAAGGAATATCTTCGAAAGAGAAATCTCTATAATTTTCACACTTCATGGCATCGTGCCTTTGGGAAGCTTCTTATTTTTAGGAAGAGGTTTTTTTGGTTTTTTTTCAGGGGTTTTCATGAGAATTGATAGTGAATAAGGTGTATATTTTTTGCTACTGAAAGCGTGTAGAGTATACAAAAAAGGGGAGAGAAATCAAAAAGCTTTCGGGAGGAAAATATTGACTATAGAAAATCTCTATTTTTTATATGGATAATATGGCTCAATAGCGGTTATCTTCCATAGAGGATTGGCCGACTGGAGAAGCGCATAGATTCACTCGAAATGAAGTGCACCATAGACGATCACGATATCAGATCACTTATCTGCAAAGAAGGTCTCTACGACATGCATATTTCTATGTGTGAGGAGAGCCTCTCGAAGAGAGGGATCCATAGTATCAAGAAGGATATCTGCTCCTGACATATGACTCAAGGAAAAATTCAGAACTCATCTGAGTATATAACCAAGGAGTGGTCATGAACGTGTGTCTCTTAATGCTTGTAGATCTACACTTGGATCTCGTGGAGGATCCATCGCTCGGATCTCACCTGTACCCATAAGCGTGACAATCTGATCAAGAGTCAGGTCGACTCAGCGTATACTTTCCAGTGGGATATCCAAAAATATACGATCATCCTGAGCTATAAGCCCTATCAAAGATGCGAACTCAGCGTATGTACCAGAAGATATCTTCATGCCAAGCGTACGATCGAAGCGGTCAGTATTCTCCTTGGTTCATGGCAGAACTCACTCACGATATATACTATACCCCGAAGCGCTAAGGTCTCGAAGGGCGAGATTCACTTTTGCGTAATATTCCTCTGTGCCAATATGTGACATCTGCATGAAGACTATATGTCTCTTACCATCACTCATCTGTATAGCTGAGAGTGACCCCGGAAAACTATTGGAAATATAGGCAAAAGAAAGAAGGACGAGAGATATGCCTCCGATTATACTTCCACAAAAAAGACTATTTCGCAAAAAATAATGCGAAAATCACAGTACCCTTCGGGAAATAAATCATCTGATCAACGTAACAAAAAAAGCAATGAGAAATATATCAACGATACTCCCTATAAGCCCACGTACTCCTCCTATACCTACTTCCATCAGTATTCAAAGAAGGGAAAGTATACTTGTAATAAAAATAAATTTTTTTGTCATAGTAAAAGTATACTCAGTATGAATTATACTACTTTTCTTATATATTATTTCTTGAACTTTTTTGCTTTTCTATATTCTTGTTTTTTCTTATTTTCTTTTTTCTTCTGTTTTCTTTCTTGGTCTTCAGGATTCACTGATACCTCTTCATGATCTTCTCGATCTGCTTCACGATCCTTATCTTTGTAGATACTTTTTCGTGAGCGTAGCTCTATATCGATCGGCGTACCCTCGAATCCAAATATCTCTCGAATCTTATTCTCGATATAGCGCGTATATGAGAAGTGGAATTGATCAGCATTATTGACAGAAATCACAAATCGTGGAGGATTCACATCTACCTGTGAGCCATAATATATTTTTGGTTTGTGTGATTTACGATTTCCTGTAGGCGCGTGATCATAGACGATTTGGTCAAGAAATTTATTGAATATTCCGGTCTTCACTCGCTTATGTCTCTCGGTATAGATAGCGAGAGTATGATCAAGAACAAGGTCGATGCGCTTCCCTTCAATTGCTTGAGTGAAAACAACAGGTGCGTAAGAAAGAAAATCAAACTTCTTCGAAAGATAATGCATATATCGTTCTAATATTGTCTCTGTATTGATTCCTGGTTTGGCAAGGACCTTATCCCATTTATTCATAACGAGGATGATACCTTTTTTTGCTTTTAGTGCCTCACCGACGATATGCTCATCTTGGTGGGCGATACCTTCGAAAGCATCCATCACGACGACGACGATATCAGCTCGCTCGATGGATCTCTCGGCACGAAGGACACTCCACTGCTCGATATTCGCCGATCCGATTTTTCCAGCACGTCTGATCCCAGCAGTATCGATAAGGCATATTTCCTTATCTTGATGTGTGATGATAGTATCGATAGCATCTCGGGTTGTACCTGGCATATCCTTCACTATTGATCGCATCTCACCAGAGATAGCATTTACCAGTGAAGACTTTCCGACATTTGGACGACCGATGATCGCAAGCTTCAGCATATCAGGATTCTCCGGTTCTTCATCTGCTTTTGTATCGAATCCGATAGACCTCAATTCTTTTGTTATCATATTCGAGAGTTCTACAAGTCCCCGTGACTGTACCGGACTTGTGGGAATGATATCTCAGAGACCGAGACTCATGAGTTCATAGGATTCGAGAGCACGTTTTGCGTTATCAGCTTTATTTGCAACAAGGATGATGGGCTTTCCTGATTTACGGAGTCTCTTCGCAATCTGCTCATCGAAGTCTGTCAGACGATCATACTCAAGAACAAATAATATAAGATCAGATGACGCTATCGCATCATCGACTCTTCATCTGACATCCGAAAGAAGTGTTTCATTATCCGCTTCTACGATCCCACCAGAATCACAGAGAATATAGGAAATATCTCTTTCCTCATCGATCATCTTATACTCGATAATATCTCTCGTCGTATTCTCGATATCTGATACGATAGCGATACGATGACCAGATATAGCATTGAAAAGGCTTGATTTTCAGACATTTGGTCTTCATACAAGGGTGACTCGGGCAAGCATAGGCAGAAATAATACAATTTAGAAAGCGTAGAATACAAAAAATCGACGAAAAAGCAATATAATATTCCTCCCTAAAAATAATTTATCAAATAGATAAAATATTTTCTCTATTTTTGAGAGGAAACCATCATAAAGTAGGAAGTATGAATTTTCCTACTTCCCAGTAAAAAAGAAGTGTACTTTATATAAGAAGTCTCAAGCAATAGTTCCTCATCGAATGGCTCGAATCTGAAGATATCAATCCTTCTCTAATACAGAGAGCACTACACTTGGATCGAGTGAGTATATCTGAGCATATCTATCAACTGCGATGATCGCGCGAGAATCAGGACCTACAAGATAGACACCTCATGGTATACTCGGATCTGATAATGTCGCACTGACGAGTTTATTTCAAGAAGTAGGTGATATAAGGAGAAATGGTAAGTCTCATGAATTCTCCGGAAGTACTGTCACGATCTTAATATCTGGAGGAGGAAGTATCTCATAGAGGAATTGGAGCTTTCCTCCATTATCTGCGAAGCGTATCTGCATCGTACCTGTGGAAGTCGCTGGTTGGAAAGTTGTGCCGATATTTGAAGCATTGTAAGGAAGCCCCGTCGTATCTGAGAGGAGGGCATTCCCCGCTAGATAATCGAGACGTATACCGCTACCATTACCGAGATTCGAGCCTGAGAAATCTCCAGCTTCTTTTGTGATAAGAGGATTTGGATCGATCAATGATATTCCTTCACCCTCTCGTACCCGAAATAGGTGTATAGGCTCACCGGATATCTCTTCATCGAGAATACCTCGGAGATTTCCTGTGGAAGTCGCTGTCTCGATCTTTGGTATAGGTGTATATACCTCGATCTCAAGAGTTTCTACTGTTTCATTTCCATACTCATCGACGACTCGCATATTCACTATGCGTTTCCCAAGTGTATCATAGGAACCAAACGTGATATCTGTCGCACTAATACTGACTCAAGAATCATTCGATATAAAATCATCTTCGTATATACCATTCCCATTAGCATCTGTAGTAACATCCGGATCGATAGATACACTATATGGACTCATATCTGTGATGATATCGGTCATTATAATGGATGAGCTTTTATATACAGGAATACGTATCACTCCAACATTGATGACAGGGCTCGATCGATCGAGTGAAGCTTGTGGAGCCATGAGAGTGACTCAAGCTCGAATCATACGATCATCGATAAGAGAACGAAGGCGAGCACTATAAAACCCATTTGGAAAAGGAAAATTCACACTATATTCTCTCGATATTTTTCAGAGATCGAGGTGACGATACTCAGTATTAGGGAGAAGCGCATCTGATGTATTCGTGATTGGATCAAAAATAACCACTGATCCATTGGGATGATATATGCGAGTATCAGGGAGAAGCGGCATACCTCGCATATCATCCGTATAAGAAATTTTCTCTGATCATGAAGGAGTCAGAACATAAAATTTACCCCCAACTACTACTCATGAAAGAGTCTCTGGAAAAGTATAACGTTTGAATTTTTCAAGGGAAATAGTTTTTTCTATATCATCATTTGGTGTGGTATATCGTAGAGAGGCGGCGTTATTTCCGATATAAATTGCTCTCCCTGCAGAAAGAGAAAAATCTTGTCATGAAGTAAGAGTCGAAACTTTCATCCCTTCAAGAACAAATCCATCAGGAGAAGATACATCTTCTAGAGAACGGTTTATCGGCGATATGCTCATCTCATCAGTTACCTGAGGAAGTGCTGATGCGGTCATATCTATAACAATTCTTGGTGTTCCTATATCGTCATTTCCAGCTATGAGTACACTATCCCATTCGAGATATTTATCGAAGAATTCCAAGCGAAAACTGGTATCTGAGGTATTCGCTGGGGCAAATGAAAGCTCCATCTGTCATGGACTTGCGACACTTTCATGAAAGAAATCAGGAGATCTAGGAATCAAGGTAAGATCCGGTCATGATATGACAGGCGCACTTGGATCTATAGGTCGTGCAGGATCTCGCATATGCGAATACTTCACATAGAGACTTCATCCAAGCATGTATATATAGTCGTTATCTCCATCTTTATCGATATCGACTATATTCACTTCATCCTCCGCAGATACTCCATCAGTATAATCAAAAAGTCGTGTCTGCGTCTTCGTAATAGGGCTGAGTATAAATATCCCCTCATAGAGTGGTGCATATCCTGCTGAAGTTCCAGGAGTAGCAGTTGCCGGAAGTGGGCCACTAACAGCCATAAGTCGGGAAAGCTGAGATTGTATAGAGATAAGTTTTCTATCTGGGGCTACTGGATTTTTCAGAGATTGCGTCATAGATGCCTGAGTATCTTGCTGCCATTTTTCATATTTTTCGAGTGTACTTGCACCGATATC
>JAYWFD010000159.1:0-2903 GCA_043778965.1 Candidatus Altimarinota bacterium | reverse complement strand
GATATACGAGAGAGGCGAGAGACGAGCGTGGAGAGTACATCTGGCTCAGTATTTCCCATGCTGATAACTTTGAGTATTTTCTCAAATCCGACTGTTGGTTGCTTATCGAGAGGCTTGGTATCAGTACGATCGAGCTCTGTAGCACCGACCGCATCGATGATGACGAAGTGGGTTTTTCGTGCTGTTTCATCTGCTCATGAGACCGCTCGGAAGTCATTGTCATCGATGACGCGGACTCCACGACCTTTCATCTGTTCGAAGAGGAGCTGAGACTTCACAGCTCGCATAAAAAATACAATCTCAAGAGGCTTGATATCCGTTCCTGTAGCGATCATATCGACCGTGACGGCGATACGTGGATTGAAGTCATTTTTGAAATCTTTGATGAGATCCTCTGGTTTTTTCCCTGTCGTTTTGTAAGTGATCTTTTGGCAAAAATCATTTCCTTTACCAAATTCCTCTCGGAGTATTTTTACGATATCATCAGCATGCGAATCATCTTTTGCAAAAATAAGAGTTTTTGGTATCTCTTTTCTTCAGGGAAATATCTCTGGGAGCTTGTCTCGGAATGTACGGACGATCGTGCGAATCTGATCGAGAGCAACAACACTTCGGTCAAGATCTTTCGCACTGTAGAGGAGATCATTATCAAGAATCTCATACCGGACATTTCGAGTGAGCTTGTCTCGCTTATCTATATAGTATCCTGCTTTTACATTGGCTCACTCTCGCCCTATCTGAGTTTCGATCTTGTAGACATCGAAGTCGACATTGATCCCATCAGCTACCGCTCGTTCATGATTGTATTCCATCACGAGATTATTGTGGAAAAATCCTATTGTTTGTTTGGAGGGAGTCGCTGTGAGCCCAATAAGTTTTGCATCATAATATTCAAGTACTTGTCTCCAGAGATTGTAGATACTTCTATGACATTCATCGACGACGATGTAATCAAATGTCTCAATCGGAATGTTTGGATTATATTGTATTGGCGGAGCCTTCTCTATAAGATTAGAAAATGAAACTGACTCAAATGATTGCTCGTCCATCTCTTCATCCATCTCAAAACCAGAGATCATCGAATACATTCTCTGAATCGTCGAGATGGTTACCTTCGGTACATCATCAATCTTGTTGGATGAGAGGTTTTGTACGTTATAGAGCTCTGTGAATTTGCGTCCATCTCATGGTACAGAAAAATTCTGAAATTCTGTCATCGTCTGTCGTCCGAGATTTCCACGATCGACGAGAAAAAGGATTCGTTTTGCTCATGCATGTTTAATGAGTCTATATGCAATATTACAGAAAGTAAATGTTTTTCCTGTTCCTGTCGCCATCTGAATGAGGGCACGAGATCTATTATTCGCAAGAGAAGTTTCAAGGTTTTTGATCGCTTCTATCTGAACTTTTCTGAGTCATTTTTCATCAAGAACTGGAAGCTTCCGGAGAAGTGTAAGTGGTTGCTCTGGAAGTCTCACGTAGTCAAGAAGAGTTTCAGGTCGATGAAATGCAAAAATCTCACGACTTTGGGCATCAGGTTCAAGATAATTTGTGAATCGAGTTTCGATACCCGTGGATTCATATCAGAATGGAAGTGGATTCTTGTAGGTATTTACCCAATCTGGTATACCATTGAGATATTTTGCAGATTGTATTTCAACTCCAGTAAGAGTCGATCATTCCTTTTTAGCTTCAATAATAGCTATCGCTTTCCCATCAACATAGAGAAGATAGTCGGCAAATCAATTTCCTCACTCTAGTGGAAATTCTCTCACTGCAACTCCAAGAGAAGTAAAAATATCCAGATCTTTCATATCTTGAATAATCCACCCAGCAGATTCAAGAAGGGTGTCTATGTTTTTTCGAGCTTGTTCTTCAGGATTGAGACCCATCTATTGGAAAATACTGAATTTATAAATTGTAAAATAGTATATATAAATGCGAGAAAAAACAAAGAAGAACGAATAGGTTATGTAACTACTGAATTACTTTTTCTAGATTCCCCAAAGATTGCTTCTAAAAAATCCCTTCTATTTTCAAAAAGGGATTTACTACGTATAAAATGGTGGAGATGCCGGGGCTCGAACCCGGGACCTTGGCCTTAAAAGGGCCCTGCTCTACCAACTGAGCTACATCTCCAAAATAGGTGGGTCGCGCGTATCATATAAAAAAAATAAACTTTGTCGAATTTATTTTCATTTTTCCCTTATTTTCCCTTTGCAATACAGAAAAAAAAGCATATATTTAGCTTATTCACCTCTCTTCTTTCACCTCCAGATGATCTCACCAAAGGAGCCAATACAGAAGTGGAAAACCTCTATTTCAACCAAACTCTCAATATTTGAAGTTGGTCTTTTTCGACGATATATCTCCGTTGCTCTCATATTCACTTTATTCCTCTCTCAAACTATACAGGTTTCCTGGTTCGATAAGACACAGGCTGATGCTGTAGACTATCGTGATATTGTTTCTCTTATCGTTGATGAAGATACATACAGCCAACTTCGCCCAAAAGTACGTCGTTATGCGGATGATATACAGTGATATCTGAAGGCTACTCGTGTGAGCATCATCGTCACACCGAAAAATATACAACCAGAAATTGTAGCCGCTCATAATGAAAAACTTTACTATGAATGAGATGGAAAGTCGGGCATATCATCACTTGTCGGTACAGTTCTTATCGGGAATATCCCTATCCCAATAATTCACAAAGAGGGACTTGCTACGCCAAGTATCTTTCCTTATATTGACTTCGATGATAAGAGATTTATCTTTGATGAACTCTCTCGCAAATATCTCTCTACAAGAGATTCCCCTGAGTCGAGTGATGTCGAGATATGGCATGGAGTTATCAATCCTTCGCTCTGAGAGGGTTGGCAGAATGCTCGGGATATTCCTAA
>JAYWFD010000158.1:0-7781 GCA_043778965.1 Candidatus Altimarinota bacterium | reverse complement strand
CTGGAATATCCACGGAGCGATGAATCAGAGGATATATCTGAATGTAAAGAGTATAACGAGTCCTATAAGGATATTGACCACCCATCCTTTCGCCTTCTTTGTATACTCTTCACTTTCACTTCCCCATGCCCAGAGGATACCAGCACCTGCTATAGCCATAACTCAGAGAAGCATCGTGATATAGACGACCCACTTCGTGATCTCACGAAATATATCTTGAAATCCAGAGAGTCACTTACCGACAGTACAAGAGTATTTACGGGTTTTGGGGTCACTACATGAAGTGACAGAAGCACTCAGATTATTTCCGGTAGTCTGAGCGATACAATCACATGTTGCACCAGGGATTTTTTCTGTAACTACTACCGTAGTAGGTCATTCTGGAGAAGAGGAACTATTTCCTACTTGATTTGCATTTCCAGGAACATTTCCTGTGGGTGATGCTGTATTCCCAGCAAGTGATGTCAGCTTCGCAGATGTCTCTGGTCAGATCTTTCCATCTACGGTGATCCCATTCAATGCCTGAAAAGCTTTTATGCTATCGGAATTATATGCTCAGGTATTTGGATCAATAGTGATTCATGCTTTTGTAGCAGCAGCTCTCTGCGCATCAGTGGTGACATACTTTCATCCATATACGCCATTATTCCAATCAGTTCACTTCGTCTCCGCGAAAGATCCAGGTAATGAGAATAAGAAAGCTAGAGTAAAAATAGCAATGGATGTAAATATTTTTATTTTCAAGTTTAAGAAACTTAAGAGATAGATACTATATAAAAAATACTCTATTTTTCAAATATATGAAACTAGAAAATTATAAATACTCATTTACGTTATCACAAGTATTATAAAAAAGCAAAAAATGATATTTTGTGTGAGTATTTGCAATAGAGTATATTTTTCCTATAATCATCTTCATGAAAAAGCAAGGTGGTATAATATCATTTGACCTTATGCAATGAGAGGAGGCCATACTCGATGTATCGAGATTTTTTCCTATATCAGAACTCCATGTTATACGTTCGACAAAGCCACTGTTCGATACTATTTTTCCAAAAAAATCAGATACTCCTGATCTATCGATGCCCAGAATACTTTCGATATCAAGATTTCACTCCTTTAATACACTTGATATCGGAGATTCTCTGCTTGCTCTTCAGAGAGGACTTTCTGAGTCTCCTAGATGAGAAAAACGATGATCAGTAATCAACCTTTTTCCTTATCTTTCTATCCCGTATGGGGCTCTCGATGTTCGCTGAGAACCTATCCTCTCACTGACAAAATATGGTGATATCTATCGAAGATCCCTCCCATGGACACTTCATGCCCGTCGCATCAAGAAAGAGAGTTCAAAATTTCTCAGAAAAAGAAGACGTACATTTATCATTACTATTTGTTTACTTTTTTGACTCACAGTACCAGTACTTCTCTATACAAAATCACTCATAGAACATGCATATGATGATCTTCTCTCTCTAAAAAATGCAACAAATCCGATAGAAATATCGACACGTATCCGGTCATCTCGGGGCAATTTTGAACGGGCAAATCTTCTTTTTCTGCCATTTCGGATATTTCCAGGTGAGAATATACAACTTGCACGTATAGCTCTTGATGGCTGACTCTCTCTTTCTCGATGATTGGATCGTATTGCATCAGCTATACCAGAGTCTGCGTCTTGAGCGACAATATCAAAAATACTTAATTCGACGGATTCGATATACCGACCGATCGCTACAGATATTCGACCACTTATGTCTCTTGGTATCGCGGAGCCTACCTCATGGATTCGAGAACATCATGCGAGTATCGTATATCTTTCAGACTCTCTTAAGGAGGCTTGACTCAAATACTCTGAAGCAGAGTCTATAGATCATCCTCGAGCGGGGGAGATCGCTCATATAGGAAGAGGATTATCAAAGATCAGTGATCTCTTCGAATATTATATTGATCATGAATCTGACGTACTCGCACTTCTCGGATCAGACACTCCTGAGAGATACATAATACTCAATCAAAATCGAGATGAAATACGAGCAAATGGAGGGTTCCCTGGCTCTGTGATAACATTCACTATATTTCATGGAAATATCGAAGACTATCGTACGGATGATGTGTATTATTATGACTGGAATCTCTATCCATTTAAGGAGATCCCTCCACCATGACTCGCACTTATATCAGGGAATTATGGACTGCGTGATGTGAATTATTATCCAGATTTTCGTGAAACTCTCGAAAAAGCAAATACATTTATAGAAAAATCAGGAGATCCTACGATCACCGTAGGAATTGCTCTTCACCAATGACTCATTGAAGATATATTAAAAGTTGTATGACCTGTCAGTTTGTCGGGAATTACGGAGACTTTTCGCTCAGAGAACTTCTCTTTCCTTATGTCAACATTGGTAGAGTCTCGCTATGCCGAAGAGACTTCAGCTAAAGACATACTTCGGAAATTTGTCGATGCATTTGCTCAGAAAATCTATGAAAAACAGTCTTATGAAGAGGTTATCAATATTCTCGAAAATTATATCACAAATGGAGAGATCCTCTTCGCATCAAGAAACGATAAGATAGAATGATTTCTCTCGACTTTCCGCAAACCTCTTCCTTGGGAAGAAGGAGTTAGATGAAGCCCTGATACATCTTCTCAGGAACCAACTTCTTCTTCAGGTACTTCGACGTGAGTCGATCTTATATGAGTAAAACAGAAAACTCAAAACTCAGAAAACAAAAATTGGATATATCCACTACTTACTTCGCTCTCAGGGAATAAATCAGATAGGCTTATAGAACGATCTTATCTCGCTGAAACGACAGATCTATGATCGTGTAAGTATATGAATAAACTCACCTTTACCCATAAGCATACCTATACGAAACTTATAGAAAATGAAATACGAAAATACCTCACTCTTATAGGAATTCGAGATACAGCGAAGATTGATACTATGCTTGCTATACAGTGAAACGGGAAGAATATCTCTTATATGCGTATACTTGTACCAAAATCAGCTACTCTTACATGATCCACAGCATGAGTCAGATCAAGTGATCTCGATATTGCTCGGGAGTTCGCATTTTCTCTCGATACACCGATCTGATGAACTGCTTCAAAGACATTTCGGTATATAGTAGACATTCCTGGATGTCATTCCAGCGGATACCAAGCTTCATGGTATAGGCAACCCTGACTCCAAAAAACAAAAATGGAAACCCGCTAGACCGAAGTATATTTTCGAAAATATTTTTATTACATTAGCTATTTTTTCTTGAGGTATACTTTCTCCTATAAACGATATTTTCTTGGATCAATAATTCTTATACTCGGTATGGGTCTTCTCTTGTATCGATATATAGTCTTGGAGCATACCCCCTCAAAAATACGTACCCTCTGGATTCTAGATACATCACTTTCTATGACGGTCGAGGATATCTCTTCCGAAGAAAATCATATGATGATAAGTAGGCATGATCTCGCAAGAAAGATGATACTAGAAGGTATCGATATGATCCCTGGTGAGCATGCACTTATCACGTATGCGAGAGATGCAAGTGTAGAGACACCATTCTCAGGGGAAAAAGACCATATTAAAAACATAATATCTCATACGAGTCCTGTAGAATTCTATGGTGGAAGCAATCTTATGAGTGCACTTTCTCTCGCTAATAGTCTCTACGGGGGATCGAATATGTCCATTCATATAATACTTCTTTCTGATGGTGGTATGGAAAATACTACTCCATCGGTAGCACTATCCCAGATATTCACACTTTCTTTTATCTGAATAGGTACTTCTCGTGGCGGGAAAATACCACTTTGATATAATGCAGAAGGGAATCGTCGATATAAGTATTTCTCGGGACAAGAAATTGTCGTAGAATATGATGATCTTGCCCTGGGAAGCCTGAGCAATCTCTATGATGCTACTCTCGTGAGAAGAGAGACTACTTCTCCATTTCCATCAGAGGTTCTTCCTCTTGAAGTCACAGATATGAAGAAGCTCATCTTTCTTGCACTCGGAACATTCTGTGTCATTTTCTGATATTTTCTCCATCCGTATGCCCATAAAAAATAAATGACACTTCTTAAAGATATTTATAAGTACTTTTAGTATTTTGAGTATTCTTTTTTTCTTGGGAAATATTTTTGCAAATAATTTATTTTATTATTTTCCTTCGGTTTTTCTTATATTTTCCGATACACATACAGCGGAAATCAGCTATAATGAACTAAGAACATCCCTTTGATCCGGATCCATAGAAATACTAGAAGAACAGATGATACCCTGAAGAGAAGCCGACCGTACAGAGCTTCTCGGGGATGCCCTCTATGCTCAAGATGGTCAAGAGAACGCGATAATTAATTATTACGAACGATCTCTTGCTTTGCGAGAAAGCGATCGGGTTAAGATGAAACTTGCGGAACTTCGTACGTCATCCTGAGAGTCTTCTTCTTGATCATGAGCAGATGAAATCAAGCAAAGTATAGAAAATCTGAGTCAAACCTGATCGCTGCCCGAGATAGAAAGCGCCAAAATAAGAATGAAAGAATCAGAGGAAAATCGAGGAAAGTATATCCAAAAATCTTTTGATACGTATATAATTAAAGATAGTCAAGATTTTCTAGAGTTCTGAATCGAAAGAAAAGACTGGTAAAACTCACTATACTAAAAAATGCTAAAAAACTCTCTCATATTCATCATACGAAAATATCAGAAATACCTCTCTCCTGACCACTCTATTTGGTCAAAGGCGCTGGACAAGCCACCATATTGTAAACATATTCCAAGCTGTAGTGATTATATGATAGAATCACTACAGCAAAAATGAGTCATCATCGGTTTTAGTAAATGATTCTGGAGACTTCTTCGCTGTAATCCATGGACGAAAGGTGGGTATGATCCTGTTATGCCACAAAAACAAGAAAAGAAATTATAGTTCCTAAGATTGATTTTCCTCCTCTTGCGAGTATGATAGAGGTATGAAACTCCCTCATTTTCTCAAAGAGAATTTTAATATATCTTTTCTTTCATCCTTTAAGACTGAAGCGGTAGCACGATACTATTTTGATATCACGAGTTATGATGATATCCTTTTGCTTCCCGAAGTACTCTGGTTTGCAAAAGAATCATGAATTCCGAGCGTGATCATCTGATGAGGGACGAATTGTCTCTTTGCCTTTGATCGATATGAGGGGATTATCATACGCAATCGTTATACTGGTTATAGTGAACCATATGAAAGCAACGGTCATAAAGCTATCATGGTGCATAGTGGGGAGATGAGTACATCATTTGCGATCTCACTCTATCAACATTATAGTATATCGACTCTCATACCATGGGTCGGACTGCCAGGGACGATGTGAGGGGCATGTATCGGAAATGCTGGATGTTTCGGACTCGAAATGACAGATATCCTCTTAGAAGCAAAAGTACTTGATCTTGAGACAGGAATTATTCTGACTTATAAACATGATGATTTGAAATATGCATATCGAGAAAGTATCTTAAAAGGCAATGAACAATATTTCGTCATAGAAATGATCCTGAGTATTGCTCCTCGAGAAGGCAACATATATGAATCATATACTCCAGCTGACCTCCAAGCTCTCAGGAAACTGAAACAACCACCAGGATTTTCATGTGGATCTTTTTTCAAAAATCCAAAAGTCTCAGATTACCATGAATGGGTGTGAGGAATGGAAAATCTGACAGGAGAGAGAAATCATATTGAGACATTGAGTGCAGGAAAGCTCATCGATCAAACATGACTCAAAGATACAAGAGTTGGTGGCATAAGGGTGAGTGATCGACATGGGAATTTCTTTATCAATGATTCGAAATGAACCTGGCAAGATATCCTCTCTCTTCGTGATCTTATAAAACAAAAAGTAAAAGAGAAGTACAAAATTGAGCTTCATGAAGAAGTCCGAATTATTACTAATGAATAAAATTTCTATGTTTTCATATGCTATCATAGGATATCCTAAGACTTTTCAGATCGATGAAGTTTCAGTTTGAAAGGTTATAGAAAAAATAGGAAAGGAAGTTCCTTTGATTCAAAAATGAAAAGTTCATATAGCCTTTCTCCCAGATGAAGAAATAGCAGTTCTCAATAAATCATATAGAAATAAAGATGGCAGTACGGATGTGCTATCATTTCATTATTATGATGATTTTTCTCGACTGAAAAAATCAGATATAGCAGGGGAGCTGCTTTTTTCAGAATCTCATATTATTTCCCAGGCTGAAGAGTTTTGACATGGAAGAGAAGATGAATTCACTATTCTTTTTATCCACTCGCTTCTTCATCTTCTTGGGTATGATCATGAAAATGAAGAAGACTTTATTGCTATGTGGAAATACGAGTCCCCGATTCGTGAGTATTTCTGACTCAATATGGCTCGATAAAAATCATTGATTTTTTAACAATAACTCGTATATATATCATAATATGAATCCATTTCCTCTCACTTCTCAAGCTCTTTGAGATAAACTTGATTTAGGAATATCGCACTGAGAAGGTCTCTCGATACACGATAAACTGAGAATAGTAAAAGAAGCTCGCCCATTTATAGAGCTTATATTTTATAAACTTCGAGAATGCTATGATTCGCCCAATGCTCTCGGAATAGATAGTGCATGAAGTCTCATGTATGAGAGACAAGATACAGATACTCTCTATTTTCGATGCTGAGCACAGATGAAGATTGAAGTACCAAAAGCATCTCTCCAATCATTTCTTGAGTGATGAAATAGGTGAATTGATCAATTGGTCGATAATTGGAATATTGTATTTAATGGGAATGATATCCCCTCTCCTCTTTGGAAGAATAATCCCTACCTTGAAGTGGGTGATATCATCAGATGAGTTCCTCCCAAGGCACAAGAAATCCTCCATACACCTATGCCTGGAACACTAAAAAGATGACTTAGAAGCATAGAAATACGACTTCTTCCTCCAAGAGTAAGCCCTGGAATCTCAGAAGAACAAACAAGTCAATGAGTTTCTAAACTGAGGCAAATAGGACTCGTAAAATATCCAACCTTATCTCTCAAGAAAAGGGGTGGATAGCTCTCTATTTCAATGAAAAACTCTTACGAGTTATATAAAATTATTAAGCCTAAATATATATTTTTATAAAGACAGAGATAAATTTCTATTTTCCCTTGCATTTCCCAATTTTTCTCTATAATTTCTCTACCTTAAGGCGGGATAGCTCAGTTGGTAGAGCAATGGATTGAAAATCCATGTGTCCCCGGTTCAAGTCCGGGTCTCGCCACCATTTCATAATTTGATCGTCAAATGCATTAGTTTTTCCCAAGCTAATGTATTTTTTTGTAAGTTCTAACCTTTGCAAAGGTGAGGAGTCGAATTTCTCTATATTTTGGAACGGTAAAAACCAATCGTGTAGATTGGCTTGGAGTTTCCCGTCCTTGAGTACCCAGTTCGAGCCGAGAGATCTGAAGATGAGTTTCTTCTTCTCGATATCCCCATTTTTGAAGGCATCTCGAGCGTACATAGCAAAACCAAAATTTTAATTTGCTACCGATTATATCCTGTATATACTTTCTATCAAGTTTTGTTAAGTAGAATATGCCTAAATATATCATCAAACCCATCGAAGACCTTCCAGATCTCCTCACTATATGACAAGCCTCTCATATTCTCGGGTGTCATACGAATACTCTGAGAAATTGGGAAAGAGACGAGAAAATCAAAACAGTGCGAATCTGAAATAGAAAGGATCGGAGATTCAAGAAGGCTGATAT
>JAYWFD010000157.1:0-2957 GCA_043778965.1 Candidatus Altimarinota bacterium | reverse complement strand
ACAGCGACGATCCCGAGGGTGACGAGGATCTTCTTGCGGATATGTTCTGTTTCCCAGACTTTTCGGATATTAGCGATCATAGGTGAATGTTAAGAATTAGGCGTATTTTAGGGAAAAAATGAGAAAAAGCAAAGTAAAGATATTCAAAAATGGAAAAAAATATATCAATATGTTAAACTCACGTTATGAGTACTTATAGTCATGTACCAAACAGCGAGAGACAATCTCTTATCGAAACTAGAAACTGATTAAAATATGCTCATATTTGAACTGCCCAAAAAATCGCACTGATGCTTGGAATAAATTCGTATAGAGATTATTGAACTAGATATTTATTGGATCCACATCTACCAGCTGATCCAGCTAAATTTTATTTAGAAACATGGGACTGATGGTGAGCATTTTTAAACAAGCAATTATATGAAACATATCTTGAAGCATTATTGGCAGTTCGAAGATTAAAATGAAAGCCAAAATCAATTTCTGAATACGAGACTTTTAGAAACTTAGATCCAGGTCTACCATCTAGACCAGATATACTATACAAAGATAAATGATGGGTTGACTGGAATACATTTCTATGAAAAAAATGATGAGTGTCCTTTCTAACCTATGAATCAGCAAAGAAGGTAGTTGAAGTGCTTTGAATTAGATCTTCTACCGAGTACTTCAGAAGACGATGAGAAAATTCATGACTTCCTGGAAAACCAACTGAATCATATAGTTGAAAATGATGGGTAGATTGGGGTAAGTTTCTTAATAAAGAAAAAGTAAATCATTATACAAATATCGAAGATGCTGCTACTGCTACACAGAAAATACATATAATAACAAGTTCTTCAACGTATGAAAAATATCACAAAATTAATCCTCGTCTCCCTCGATTTCCAAGAAAGACATACAAAAATAAGTGGATAGGTTGGGAAAAATTTTTAGGTAAAAATTATAAACCATCCATTACTAATAATACGCAAAGTACCTGATTTTATAAAACAGCACGATACTTTAATTCTAAAGAGGCTAGATTATTAAAATAAAAAAATCTCCTCAATAATGAAGAGATATTAATATGTATTAGACATTTGCACTTCCTCCCGCCTTCTCGATTTCAACTTTTGCAGATGCTGATTAGAGAATGAATTCGAGATAATTCTCTCGGTTGATAGTCTTGAACTCGCTGTCTGGATAGTTCGTGAGGAAACTCGGTGGAACCTTTACTGATTTATCGCCCCACTTGCACTCATATGTCATGAGTTTTCCATCGACCTCTTCTATATAGTCGATTTCTTGTTGAGCATAAGTTCTCCAGAAATAGCTATTTGCATATATTTTTTTATATGACTTTTGTTTCAGTCTTTCGACGATGAGAAAATTCTCCCAGAGATCCCCAGTATCTCTTCTATTCTCGAGAGTATTGAAGTCGTTTATGAGAGCGTTGCGTATGCCGAGATCCCAAAAGTAAATCTTATGAGTCTTGCTGAGCTCTTTTCTCTTATTTGTAAAGTATGGAGGGAGTCGAAATATGAGAAAACTTTTTTCGAGAAGATCAATATATCGATCCACGGTCTTTGTATCGATTCCGAGTTGTGTCGCGAGTTCATGTATAGACACTTCTTTCCCTATTTGGAGAGCTACGAGTTTGAGAAGTTTGATGATAGTGTCACTATTTTTTACATGTTGAAATTCAAGTATATCCCTGTAGAGACTTGCGTTCGAGAGTTCTCTCAGGGTCTCTATTTTCCCACTGATACTCGCATGATTCAGACTCTGGGGATACATACCATAGATGAGAAAGGTCTCACGCTGAGCATCGAATACTCGTATATCGTGCTTCTGTACTATCTCAGAAGCGCTGATGGGGTACATGTAGTATACTATCTTCCTCCCTGTGAGAGGCTCATGTGTCTGATCGAGGAGATTGATAGAGGAAGATCCCGTCACGATGATTTGTTTCGTATCACCATAGAAATCTATGAGGAGCTTGAGTGTGTTTCCGATATTTTTGATTTTCTGAGCTTCATCAATAGAGATAATTCTTTTTTGTTCGACAAAAAGACGAAGTTTTTCCAGACTATTGATGCTCAGATTTTCCCGATCGGTAATATCATCACCATTGAAGGAAATAGTCTCAGAAGATGGGTAATCAGCGAGTATTTTCCTGATCATAGTTGTCTTTCAGACTTGTCGAGGTCAGAGGAGCATAATTATTTTCCCCTCAAAAAAATGACTCTTCACTGTTTCTTCCAGTATTCTCGGGAACATAGTAGTCAAATTTACGTATTAAATCCCAAATATTATATGAATTTTTGGATTCTATGCAAAATTTTTTAAAGAGCCCTCACTTTCATGAGGGCTCTTCTGTTATTTCTATCTATCTGCTATATCCTATAACCTTCCTACTATTTTACACATTTGCACTTCACCCTGCCTTCTCGATTGCAACTTTTGCAGATTCTGAATAGGCATCAGCAGTAACATTCACACTTGAAGTGATAGTACCACGTCCGAGAACCTTGAGGAGCTTCCCCTTTGCGCGGATGATGCGTCGCTCATAGAGGATAGCATAGTCTACTTCGGTGACACCAGTCTGAGCAAGTGCCTCGATCTGATCGAGATTGACCGTCACATACTCGACAGGAGCATAGGCTGTGAACCCTCTCTTCTTCGGAGTACGACGGAAGAGTGGAGTCTGACCTCCTTCGAATGTGGAATATCGTTTGCGTCCTGTTCGAGAATTTTGTCCGTTCATTCCACGTCCAGATGTACCTCAGAGACCTGAACTCGCACCACGTGCAACGCGGCGAGGACGAGTCTGAGAACCTGGATTTGGTTTGAGAGTTGTGAGATTGGTCATAAGGGTGAAGTTAAAAGTGAAAAGTGAAAAGTGAAAAGGAAGTACCGATACTTTTGCCTTGAAACTTTTGACTTTAAACGAGAATTATTATTCAGCTTTTTTC
>JAYWFD010000156.1:0-2958 GCA_043778965.1 Candidatus Altimarinota bacterium | reverse complement strand
ATGATCTTAAAGAGGATATAAAAAGAATAATCTTTTCAAAAAAATCCCTCCAAGGAGCGGAAGGACAGGGGAGTTTATTTTAAGATTTTATGCAAGTTGCGTCAAATCAATCTTCGTAGTTTTGATTTGAGCTACTACACTTTCTCATATTGCTGCAATTCAGCCTTGTATTTTGCTGTGCATGAGAGCGATAAGCTGGCTTTCTGAGAGATTAGGATTTCTTAATTGTTCAAAAGTAGCACTACCTCCACGTTGACTCTGAATATATCAAAGGTGAGTAATTAGATCTTTCTGTCCAGGGTCATCAAGTGCACTATAATCAATAGTTATTCCATACTGTTTTGCTAGACGAATTCACGCATCAAAGCAAGATTCATATTTCCTAAATGAAGATTCAAATGTTGAGTCTCTTCATCAAATTTGAAATGTTCATAAGTTTCTTCAGCTACTAGGATCCTTGTCTCAACCAGTAGAAAATCATCTATTAAAAACAAGTTTTCATTCGTGATATCAAAGTGCGATCATTCGTTTGATCATATCTCCAGATCAACCATCAAGCTCTATTAAAAGATTTGTTGCCGGTCATTCATGAAATATTTTCTTGGCAAGTCCTATAGATTCCTTACTATTAAGGTCGGCCATTAATTTGATGGTATCAGAAATAGGTTTATCAGTACCATATGATCAAGAATTCCTTATTTTTCCACTTGTTTCTCGTATTCTTTTCCTCTCCATTATTTCATGCTGACTCTCACGTTCAAGATCATTATCTATATCAATTTCTGAGAGAGCCTTACCACCAGAGTCTATCATATCTTCTAATCTCTCTTCCTTCCATCTTTTTTCGTTTGCCCTTGTATCATCTTCTGTGCTTTTACCAAGCTCTAGAATCTCTATTTTGTAATTATCATATATTGCTTGATAAGGTGGCTTTCAAGTACTACTATAATATCATGGTCGTGGCACATTACGCCGTTCACATTCTATGCCTTCAATCTTTACTTTTTTAACTGTTGGAGGAAGTACATCGCCTGCACCAGTATTGTTTCGAAGGCTAGGGTTATTTCAGAAATTTACAGTAAATATATCACCTATTTGGATTCAGATAGATGTAACTTCATTATTGGGATTATTACCATTAATAAGAAGGAGATTTGCAATATCTATTCACTTCTTTTTGAGAGTAAGCAGATCAGAGTTAGAGTAGTTTTCAGTATTTTTTCCTTTCAGTATTTTCCTTGCAGCTTCTCTTGATTCCTCGGGAGAATTATTCTCTCCACTTTGGAGCTTTTCGAATTTTTCTAAGCGCGCGATTTTTTTTAATGTTGCTTTTCTTTGAGGTTCATCCTTTATTGTTGCAAGTTCACTTCGGAGTTTTTCTAATTCGGCTCTTATAGAAATAGCCCCTTCCGATTGATCACGCAAAGAAGGGTCCACATCTACTTTATAGAGTACTTGTACTTTCATAAAAGAAAACATATTTATATATTTATTATAATAATACTATTTTTATAATAATCAAGTATTACTTACTGAGTTCCTGAAGAGCAGTTTCTTCATTTTCGTATACAGGTATGATATTCGTGATTCCTACAAGATCAAGAGTATCATGTACTTCGCTCGTAAGACAACAGAGAGCAAAACGTCATCCACCATCTTCAGTACGCTGTGCGATATCTGCGATATATCAGATAGATTTACTATTGAGATACGTGAGGTCGACAAGATTGAAGAGCGTGCGTGCTCTGCTAAAATCACCGATATCATTGATGATATTTGGGAACGTAGAGTCGACGTTTGTCTCATCGAGTTCTCCATGAAATGAGAATACTTTGATTCCAGTATTGGTACTAGATTTCTTGACTTCAAGCTGGGTAAGCATAATGGGGATTTATAGAGGATAGAAGGGGGGCAATAGATATTTCTAAAGCCTTTTACATGGTAAGTATATCATGTTTCTCTCTTTCTTGCAAATTTTCCTTTGCATTTCTTTATTTTTACGTAGACTTTTGTTTATGCGATCTGATCTTATCTCCATTTCTCCTTCTTTCTGGCAGAGTCTGACCTGGGAGTCTATCTTGCATGATTCTCATCAGGCTCTTGGGGTGAAGGTCTTTGGGTATGGTAATGAATCGATCATGATAGAGTTCCGTACGATAGGGATGCGTATGGTAGGAGCTTTCTCTCTCGGGGTTGATGCATCTCTTTATACGCCAGGCTTCCTACAGAAATGCAAAAAATTTATTGCAGAGCAATGAGCAATATTTTGGCAGATAGAAGAATATCATCCCGAATGAGTACTTCCCAGAGATACTGCAGATAAGACTTATGGTAAGCACTTCCTTGAACCGTGGACTCGCATCATCGACTTGAGTCTTTCTGAAGATGAGATCCTCTCTCAAATGCATGAAAAATGACGATATAATATCCGACTGGCATCGAAGCGTGGAGTGACGACAGAGTGGGTACAGCCAACTCCAGAAAATATAACTCTATGGATGTCACTCTTATCTGAGACGACGAGTCGTGATGGATTTTCTGAAAATTCAGAAGAGTACTATGTATCATTTCTTCGTATACTCAGAGATTCCAATACATGAGGGATGCTTTTCGCATATTTAGACGGTCGAGTTATCGCAGCAGGTGTATTCGTCTACTATCATGGGGTGGCGATATACTACTATGGTGCATCGACTTCTGATGGTGCACAAAGAAAGCATATGGCACCATATCTCCTTCAGTGGGAAGCGATGAAAGAAGGCAAACTTCGAGGATGTAAATCATATGATCTTCTTGGTATTGCTCCACTAGGATCGACGTATCATCCGCTTCTCTGAGTGACGAATTTTAAAGAGAAATTTGGATGAAAGGTTATCTTGATCGGTACAAAATATACTCTTAAAATCTCATATATTCGATATTTCATCTTCATCTTTGCACGAAGTCTGAAAAAAATAT
>JAYWFD010000155.1:0-7929 GCA_043778965.1 Candidatus Altimarinota bacterium | reverse complement strand
AATAGAGAACCTATTTCCTAAAAAAATACCAGAAAGTATACTTTCTGGTATTTTGTATGGGCAATGAGATTTTGAGTGAGAGTTTTTGGGACGGACTCTTTTGGAGGATTTTTTATTTCATCGCACTCACAAAACCCTTAAAAAGTGGATGTGGATTAAATGGGCGAGAAGCAAGCTCAGGATGAGCTTGAGTCGCTATCATATATGGATGATCTCGAAGCTCTACGACTTCGGCAAGAGTACCATCAGGGGAAGTCGCTGAAACGATAAACCCCGCCTTTTCCATCTGTTCTCGGTAAAGAGGATCAAATTCGAATCGATGTCTATGACGCTCTGTGGTCTTCAGTATACCGTAGACTTTTTCTGCGAGAGTCCCTGGACGGATGATACACTCATAGCTTCCAAGTCTCATATTGCCTCACTTCGTCGTGAGCTCTTTTTGATGATCCATGATATGGACGATATTCGCCTTCCCTTCTGGAGTGAATTCTTCACTCGAAGCATCAACAATACCGAGAACATTCCGAGCAAATTCGATCGCCATGATCTGCGATCAGAGGCATATCCCAAGATAGGGAATCTTCTTTGTACGTGCATATTCTGCTGCCATGATCATCCCTTCTGTTCCACGGGTTCCGAATCCTCCAGGGATACATATCCCATCGAGTCATTCGAGGAGTTTCACTCACTCTTTCTCGATATCTTCAGCTTCGACGAAGCGGAGCTTCACGCGCTTCTTCTCTGCGAATGCTGCACACTTGAATCACTCATTGAGTGAATAGTATGCATCTTCAAGTCCTACATATTTCCCTACCATACCGATACGAAGAACATCCAGTGAGGCATCGATATTCGCTAGGAAATCTTCCCATGGCTTCATATCAAGCTTCGTGAAAGAAACCCGAAGATTCGTAAGAAGCTTCTCTCAAAGGTGTTCAGAGTGAAATGCCAGAGGAACACGATAGATCGTATCAAGTGTCGGTGCTGAGATCACACTCTCTCTCTTGATACCAGATGCCGAAGCGATCTTACCGAGCATATCTTCTGGGATAGTCGTATCAGCACGTACGATGAGAAAATCTGGAGAAATACCATAACTCATGAGCGTACGGATCGAGTGCTGGATCGGCTTCGTCTTGAGTTCCTTGGAGGCAAGGAGATATGGCAATAGTGCTACATGGACGAACTGGACGTTCTCCTCTCCGAGTTCATGTCGGAGCTGTCGAGCTGATTCGAGGATGTACTCATTCTCCATGTCCCCTACTGTCCCTCCGATCTCGACGATCGAGATATCTGCTCCTGTGGATTCGAACCCTGTCTTGATCTTCTCTTTCACGAGATCCGTCAGATGAGGGACGATCTGGACTGTACCTCATAAGTAATCTCCTCGCCTTTCCTTCATGATGATCTCTTCATAGAGTTTTCCTGAGGTGAATGATGAGAACTTATTCATATCTGTATCGAGGAATCGCTCATAGTGCCCGATATCGAGATCGGTCTCAGCTCCATCAGCTGTGACGAATACTTCTCCATGTTGGAATGGACTCATCGTGCCTGGATCGACATTGAGGTATCCATCGAACTTCTGGCAATAGATTTTCTTGCCTGCTCACTTCAGGATCGCTCCTATAGAAGCTGCCGAAATCCCCTTTCCGATACCAGAGAGGACTCATCATGTAACAAAGATTATTTTCATCGAAAAATAGAGTTAAAATACAAAAGAAAAAAGAGGTCAGGAAAGACCTCTTTTTATCGTATGACGACTAATGTGTTTGGCACCGTTATCATGGATAAATTATAGTGAAAAATGAGGAAAAGCAAGTTTTATTTATTCATGAAATTTAATATTTTGTCTTTCTTTTATTTGTCTCATTAACACATATTTTTCTTTATCAAAAGAGTGAGTAGCGTTACTCGTACCTCCCAAAATTCTGTTATTTGATGAAAATTGGAACCCATATATTGAAAGATTTTTAAAATTTGCAAATCTTAATAAGGATATAATCGTCGTATATCAAGTGGTTGGAATTTCTCCTCAAAGACTATTTTCCAATTCTCACCACAAATCTTCAGGAATTATTACTGCATGAGGCGTATATTGCATATATTTCCTATAAGCAATAAATCGTTTTAAAACAAAATAAGGTCTTGATGATTTTCATGGTGCTCAAACATTAAAGAGCAACGAAGCAGTTGATTTTTTAATACAATCCTCAACTTCTTGGGTTCGGAAAAGTTGCATTGCTCAAAAACACATCATATCTGTCTTAGTTCAAGTATTTTCTTGGTCTTGAAATTCAGGTATAACACCATAATTAAAACGAATAACAATATCATGTGAATCAATTTCATTTCACTTTCCAACAATGTTAGGAGCGTTTCAAACGATGGCTATTGTTTTTCACTCAAATAATTTAAGAAATTCTGGATTATCGCAAAGCCTATATTTAATACCCATTAACTCCTCAATTCTAGAAAGAATTGGTCAAAGTAAGCCTAAAAAAGAAGTTGCTGTAAGTGTCACCCCCTTCCCCAATGTTGGATTACTATGGAGAAATGAATTTATTAATCAAATATTCATACTGTCAATATATCTATAATTTCATAATTTCAAGTCCATTTTTACATTTTCCTAGAAATCCCTACAATTCACTCTATGAATTCTCTCCTCGAAAAAGATATCACTCCCCTCGCATCGCTCCTCCGACCTGAAAGCTTGAATGATCTTGTCTGACAATCTCATCTTATTGGCGAAGGAAAGCCGATCAGGAAATTTATCGAAGCGGGAAGGATGCCCTCGATCCTCCTCTGGTGACCACCAGGATGTGGAAAGACCAGTCTCGCACGAGTGATATCGAAGTCTCTCGATGCTGAGTTCTACCATCTCTCCGCCGTACTCGCGAAGAAGGATGATGTCGTGAAGATCATCGGGAAAGCTCAAGCGAACTTCAAGTCATGACGTCAGACGATACTCTTCCTCGATGAGATACATCGCTGGTCGAAGTCTCAGCAAGATGTCCTACTTCCTTGGGTAGAGAAAGGAATCATCACCCTTATTGGTGCGACGACAGAGAATCCAAGCTTTACAGTTATCAATGCCCTCCTCTCACGCTGTCGAACCTATATCCTCGAACCGATCACAGAAGAGGAAATCGTCGAGTTTCTGGGTAAGAATATGGAGAAAATACAAGAAAGGTATCCTCGTATCGTCATTGCGAGGAATGAGTCTGAATCTGCGACGAATGACGAAGCAATCCAGGATTCCGAAATAAAAACCACTGGATTGCTTCGTCATTCGTCGCAATGACAGAGCTGAGAGAATTCCCTGAAACTCATAGCCAAACTCGGAAATGGCGATCTCCGAAATACTCTGAATCTCCTCGAAACTGCTTGTATACTCCAGTGAGAAGGTGAGCTCACACGAGAGAATATCCTCGCCGCAGGGTCAAAATCACTCATGTATGATGCTGATGGTGAAGAGCACTACAATCTCATCTCTGCCATGCATAAGTCCCTGCGTGACTCTGATGGTGATGCGGCAATATACTGGATCGGGCGGATACTCGCAGGAGGTGAAGACCCGAGATATATCGCGAGACGGATGATGAACTTCGCTTCAGAGGATGTCTACGATGCTCAGGCGATCATCCTCACAAATGCGACCTATGAAATATGCGAAAAGATGGGTATGCCCGAGTGTGAGCTCCCGATGCTCAATACTGCTTACTACCTCGCCGATCTTCCGAGAGATAATCGTATCTACCGAGCGATGCAGAAAATGCATGATGATGTGAAAAATTTCTGAAATCTCGCTGTTCCCATCCATCTACGAAATGCTCCGACCGCGCTTATGAAAGAAGCTGGATATGGAAAAGGATATGAATATGCTCACGACCTCAAGGAGAAAAAGAGCTCGCAGGAACACTTTCCAGAGGAACTAAAAGGAAGGAAGTATAGAAAGTAATTATGCTGATCTTCTATCGACGAAAAGTGGGGCTAGCTGATCTTCGAGTTCCTCCTCGTAATCTTTTCACCTTGGGTCATAGGGATCATCAGGACAATTAGTATGATAGAATAGTACATCTACGCCATCTCACATTCGAATTATATCTCTATGATACCTATCTCATGGTCTGATTGTCACTGAACAAAGCATACAATCATACTCTTTCCGAGCGATATACTCTCAAGACCTCTGCCTCAGTAAAGATCCAAATCAAGAATCTCAGATCGATAATCGGACTCATCATGCCTTATTTTTTCTCTTTTTAGGAGTAAGTACATCCTTCACTCACGGTTTTAGTATAGCATTCCCTCGAATGTATGTATATCTACTATCATGTTCTGTTTGATAATCAAGCTCTTCCAAAAAGCAGTGTAAATCCAATATCTTATCAAACATAAACCATACCCACCTCCTTATGGCATGAATATCTCGCATAGAAATACTTTCTGCAAAGAGAACTGATCAAAATGTATTTGGGTCAGTGCACGATTGCAAATAATGAATCGGAGATCGGCTTGTTGCTGGTATTCTCATATCCCGTCTTCTTCTCAAACGAAAATCATCCATATGTATAGAAATATACTCTCTCGTCAAGCTCAATATTGTAAATACAAACTCTCGAACTTCCTCTATATTTTTCTTACTTCGTGTGGTAGCATAAAGCTGTCAAACCTTATGGTCTAAAGCCTCAAAAAGAAGTGGTCGAAGTTCATTTACCTCATTAATTTCCATAAGTTGTATTATATTAATAAATTTATATTTTCAATAAAATTTATTAAGTGTAAATATCTGTATTATTGCACTTCAACCAGAGACATATTTGAATTCTCCCTCTATTTCCTTATACTTATTTCATGCCATGAGAAAATCCCTGAGCCTTCGATGAAGCTCGTAAACGCATCCGTGAAAGCAAAGAAAATGAAGTTATCGTCATAGAGAAAAAGAAAGAAGATTTCGAAAAGTGAAAAGAAAAAATCCACTCGAAGAAGAAGCTCGATGTTTTCGAGCTCAGGCGTCGAATCGAAACAGGTCAGTCACTCAATAGTCTCAAAAGTGATATAAAAAGTGCTCTCGAAAGTGGCCAGATCTCTATCGATACCTATGATGATGCTCTCAAAATGTTGGATAAGAGAGAAGGTGAGTCTCGCTTCGATAGTATCATTCCCGAATATACCCTTCCTCCTTGAACTTTCCCTCTTTCTGATACGAAACTTGCTCACTACTTCGATCAGCAAAAGATAGGTGATAATCCTCTGATTGATATCGCTGGATTTGCTTATGGATTTGCTCAGGGGTCAGTATTTCTCGTATTCCTTCTCGGGCGAATCATCCTCGATACATTGCTCCTTCCTCTCGATATTTATAAGCTTATACAAGAAAAAAAATAGCATATGCAAAGATTCTACGTGCCCTACCCACTTACGATTGATCTCACTCTGACTGATTCCGATATAGTCCATCAGATAACCCGAGTGATGCGATCACAGATGGGAGATTCTGTTATACTTTTTGATGGGGATGGATCAGAGACAACATATGAGATTGTGAGTATTTCGAAGAAGTCTATATGACTTCGTGGAAAAGATCGGAGATTTCCTGAGTCTGAAACCATGAGAGATATCACACTCTATCAAGCACTCCCAAATAAAATCGAAAAGATCGAATATATCCTCCAAAAATGAGTAGAAGTAGGAATTTCGACGTTTATCTTCTTTCGAGCTGATTACTCTCAGAAGCTCCTCCTTTCAGAAAATAAGAAACTCCGGCTTACAGCTATCGCTCGGGAGGCTGTAGAACAATGTGGCTGAGTCCATATGCCCGAAATATATTTCTTCGATACTATAAATATATCTGAAGGAACTCCTACGAATATCACTCTCGATACCACTGGAAAAGTGATAAAAGTATCAGAAATACCACTATCTGATCATTTGAGTATCTGGATAGGGCCAGAAGGGTGATGGTCCGAAAAAGAACGAGAAAAAATGAGTGATAATGGTTTCTTATTTGTCCGTTTATGAGAGAGGATCCTTCGCACAGAGACTGCTGGGGTAGTATCAGCTTTTGCCCTTCTTCATGCCTAAATTGGCACCACTGAGCTGAGATAATCCAGTACAGATAAAGAAAAAATGCGCTATACACAACATATGGTATCTATCCCCTTTATCCAAGGGGGAGAATTCCTCTCCTCCTAAAAAGAGAGTGAATATAGTCTATGTAACCTCTCTATAGTGAGATGACTATGTATACAGATACTGCTCACATACACATTATTTATACAAAAATGGTTCAATAAGTGATCGAAAAATTCTAGTATAGAAAGGGATGAATAGGAAGCCACGAATAGCTATATCAAATATTATTATCTACATAAATCACTATAATACAATATATCAATTCTCGCTAGATTCCAAATAACCTGCTATACTGCTTATGTCTTCTCGAAAGAGAATGATCATTAACAAGACCCGACTGACCGATAATAGGAAACCTCCCTCAAAGGATCTTCCTGCTACCAATACCAAAACAAACTCTCCCATATCTATACAAAAAGAGCAAATTCTTGTATACCAATATAAAGAGCAAAAAAACACTGGTGAAGGGCCCGTATCGTATTTCTTTCTACAAAGAGATAGGCTATGGGCCCAGCACTGGGCAACAAGAGGCTCGTAATTCCTCTCAAATCTATCATACGAAAGGTCAGTTGGGCAGCTCGCAGTAATGCTTGAGCTCTGGTTGAGTACCAACCCCCCCTGACCTTTTGTCCTCCCGAGATCATTTTTTTTAAGATCTCACAGTGAGTGGTGATCGGCATCCAATTCTAGATCCACGCTATACCCATAGTCGTGGGTTTTTTGATTATTTTCTTCGAAGTGAAATGAAATTACTCTTCTTAAGAGTGATGATATCAACTTCCCTTCATAATCTCATACGATCGATATATCTGCTCTAAGAGAATAAGAAGTGCGAGAGAGTGTGGCATGACGAAATCCGATATCTTTATGGTACCATGGGGAATATCTCGAAAGAGTTCCAGGTCGACCCCATAACTTCCTCAGAGAACAAATGTTATATTTTCACTCATATTCTTTGCATTTTCGAGCATTTCGCTCATTTCCTTCGTATTCATACCTTTTCACCTTTCATCGAGTAAGATGACCTTTCCAGAGACTTTCTTGAGGGCTTCTATGATGAGAAGTGTCTCTTTTACTTTTATATATTCAGAATTCGTATGAGAAATTGGTTTCAATTTCCTTATAGTGACGAATTTTTGTATACGCTTTTCATATTCCTTGATACTTTCGTCGAAATGTTTATACCCGTCAGTAACGGCAAGAATGGTAATCATACACTCAGTATAAAAAAATTTTTTGACAAGACAATCATTTTTTATACAATCTGCCCGAGCGCCACCATAGCTCAGTTGGTAGAGCATCGGTTTTGTAAACCGGCGGTCATCAGTTCAAGTCTGATTGGTGGCTCCACTTTCTGGAGTTTTAGAGTTTGGAATATTGGATTTTTTGATAAAAAACAATATCGAAAAGATCTAAAATTCTAAATTCTTTTTTTATGGGTCGGTACCAGAGTGGTCAAATGGGGAGGACTGTAAATCCTTTGTCTACGACTTCGGGGGTTCGAATCCCTCCCGGCCCACCATAAAAGAACTTCAATTGATAATTATCAATAAAAATCTAGTCCTAATTTAGGACTAGATTTTTATTTACCCTCAAAATCCTACTGTTGTCTTTCTTTCACTATTTCTAACACGATCTAACCAATCTGAGGTTTGTTTTCTTTGTTGCTCAAAGTCTTCTCGGCTAATATGTATAGTACTTTAACTTGATTAACACAGTTATATATGTATACTGTTCCATAGCACCATTCTTTAACCAGATCCTATGAAACGAACAGTATACAGTATG
>JAYWFD010000154.1:0-2995 GCA_043778965.1 Candidatus Altimarinota bacterium | reverse complement strand
CACTTGCACTTGAAAGAATGTGAATTTCGGTACAATTATAGAAACTTTGAACTGGCAAAACGGGTAGTTTTTAAAAATTTGCTAGTCTAGACCCATGCCAATCACGATGGATACACCTATAAATGACCAGAAAAAACCATCTGTTGCCTCGCTTGGCCGATATCTACCGCTATCTCATATTTCTACTGGTATAATTCAGAGAGATGCAAAATATATAAGTCATACTATAGTACATATAGAGCTAGGGATAAGCCACATATATCGGCGTATTCTATATTTTTCTGCAGATTCTAATTCTTGGATAATTTCAGGATTTTGGAAAAAATTTTCGAGACGTGAGATTTCTGCGATGTCTTGGATTCCAGCAGCATGTGCTACTTCGTTTAGGGTAGACATAAGTTATGATATTTATGCATTAAACATTGCTTTGGCATCTATCTTATCTATTTTCGCAGCTTCTTCAGCCTCATACATAGCATATATGGGGAGAGTGATCATATTCGCAACGATACTTGATGGAAACATTTCTTTTTTATTACTTAGGGCTTTTACAGCAGAATTATACGCCCTACGAGCTCATTGGAGTCGATCTTCTATCTCGCTCCATTGTGTCTGAAGTTCTAGAAAATTCGTACTTGCTTTGAGATCTGGATAGTTTTCTGCGATAGCAAAGATAGATTTGAGTCCAGCTTGAAGCTCATTTTCTTTGGCGAATCTCTCAGGACTTCACTTATCACTACCAGACATGAGGGATGCCCGCATTTCTGAGACTTTATTGAGTACACTTGATTCATGGGTCATGTATTGTTTGACTACTTGGACGAGATTGGGGATAAGGTTATATCTATTTTGGAGGACAGTATCTATCCCAGAGAGTGCCTCTGCTGTAGTGTTTTTTGTTCCAATGATAGAATTATATGTGAAGATACAATAGAGAACAAAAATTGCGATCATACCGCCAGCACCGAAAATAAGATTGGTATATTGCCCGAGCATACCGAATGTAGTAGTTTCCATAAGTAAAAATTAAAAAATACCCTATTAAGGTATCATATTTTCTGGATATAAGCAAAAATCTATATCTTTAGAATTATATTTTGAAGTTCCTCAAATTGCTCGATCTGTCTGTCGAGACGAACTCTCTGAAGTTCGGCTGTTTTGGTGAGTTCCTGAGATCAAATGAGGTTCTTTTCGAGCTCTCATTTTGCTGAATGTAATATTGGTAACTGTTCGTTTATTTTATTACTCAGATCAGAACGAATAGCATTCAGGATATTTAGATAATATTGTATAAGGCTTTCATTGTAGAATCTATCTTTGATTCGATCATTCAAAAACTTCTCTGCATAGTCAGGAGAAGCTGCTTCTCCTGACTCTATAAGTTTCTTTGTAGAGTCAATTTTTCTTGTTGCAAGCTTGATTCCATTTATAGCATGTCAAGTTCAATTGAGTATAGCCTTGAGTATTTCGAGGGCTTGATTTAAAGATTTTGTAGATAAATATATGCTTCACATCGTATCAATCTTCTGTCGTAATTTAAAAATCTTAAAATCATTATATATGAAATAGAATCCGACAAATCCCATAAAGAAAAAAAATCCCATAAATGCAAGAGTTATCTGTAAGGGGATTCACTCGAATATAAATAAGAGTATAGAGCTTAAGGCTAGAATGGAAATAGGGTACCAAAAAATAGCCCTTTTATGCTTTGGTAAATTTACGGTTTCGATTTCTCATAAGATCTTATTAAGATTTTCCAGTTCTTTCATACTTGTTATTTTATCTTCTCAAGCCAACTTTCATACACAGACATATCTACCATCTTCAGACTTGAAGGAGTTTCTTCGATTGTTTTTTTGAGGGATTCCATAGTGATAGTGTGTCATGCAAGATCCTTCTCTGTGAGTGTGCCATCTTCAGCTTCATCTACGAGCTCGAGGAGATCTCGACTTGCATCTCGTGCGACTTCATCACACATCGCTTCTATATCTGCTGAGACATATCCATCTGAGAGCTTTGCTAGCTCTTCATAGTCGAGCTTTGCATGAGGGCGTCACTTCTTCTCTATATACATTTTAAATAGCTCTCTTCGAGCGACTTTATCTGGAGGTCAGAGATATATTTTCTTATCGAGTCTTCCTGATCGGAGTATCGCCGGATCAAGATGATCAGGACGATTAGTCGCCGCTATGACGATGAGATTTGATGCTGTTTCAAGGGCATTGAACTCCTGAAGGAACTGAGAAATCTCCTCTGCTTTATTTGCATCGACACGATCGGTACGAGCTGAGACAAGTGAGTCGATCTCATCAAGGAAGAGGATGATCGGTTCACTTTCGGCGGTTTTTTTGGCTCATGCAAAAAAATCTTTGATATTTTTGGTTGTTTGATGAAGATATGATGATCCGAACTCACCCATATTTTTCGAGATAAATCCACATCCGAGTTCTTCAGCGAGCTTCTTCGTGATGAAAGTCTTCCCAGTTCCAGGAGGTCCGTAGAAGAGCATACCAGTAGGTATAGAGATCTTGAATTTTTCATACTCGCTGTAGAGTTTCTCAAGAAGTTCTTCTCGCTGTTTTTCTGAAGGAAATTGTATGAGTTTATCTGCTGTTAGATCAGCTCATGTACTTTTTTCTTTTCTCATTTTTTCTACGAGAAATTTGAACTTGATAGGTTTTATAAAGCTATCCCTGAGCTCTTCTTTGAGTCCATCCATACCAGCAACTGCTTCGAAACCCCATGGTTTTCAAGGAGTTTGGGTAAATCTTTGGACTTCTACAGCTGGTGATTCTTTTTCTTCATCTTTCGCATTTCCAGTCTTGGGTGGATTTTGAGTTCATCCAGTACTTCCTCCTTCTGGTGGTACTCCTGTACCCAGTTTTTCATCGAGGGATTTCATCATGCTTGATGCTTTTTCGACTCATTCCTGCATTTCTATGAGAGATTTTTCCAGAAGATCGATGCTATCTCATTTCCAGTCTTTACTCATCGC
>JAYWFD010000153.1:0-3019 GCA_043778965.1 Candidatus Altimarinota bacterium | reverse complement strand
AAACAAAACTCTAACTAACTTTCACCCTATACTCTTGGCTCTAATAAGCAAAAAAATGTAGGAAAACAGCCTACATTTTTTTCTATTTACCCCGTTTTGAACGGAGAAGCCGATAACTCATAATCTATGCCTATCACCCGTATCTGTCGCATCTCATGAAAGGAGTTCACGGTCACAGATCAGGAAATCACTCTCCTCGAAAAACTCTCACCAGTCATCTGATGAGAGAAGTTTCCCATTCCTCTTCCGACACTTTCTCCTGAGATCCGTCTCGAGAGGAAACTCCCCTACAAGAACTATCTCACCCTCTTTAAGAGACAAGATAGAGAAACAGGAGAAACACTCATCAGTAGTTATCCTCCTGACTCAGAGTATACAGTCTATAGCCAACCTCGCTGGTGGAGTGAGAACTGGGATCCACTCTCCTATGGGAGAGAATATGACCCATCTCGCTCGATCACCGATCAGATCGTACAGATATGGAAGACTGTACCCGTACCCGTACCCGCTCTGGATAACGCCTATCTCCAGTCAGAAAATAGTAACTACATGAATGGATGTGGACCATCGAAAGACTGTTACCTGACGTCCAATAGCGCCTATAATGAGAAATGCCTCTATGGCTGGTTTATCTTCAAATCAGAAAATATTCTCGATGCGAACTATATCACTGAGTGTGAGAATTGTTCATATTCACAGCATCTCTGGAAGTGCTATGATGTCCACTCGAGTTGGGATACATCGAGCTCGAGTCATTCAGAGTATCTCTACTCCTGTGATGGATGCCAGTATATACTCGGGTGAGTATGACTCAAAAATCAGAAATATCAGATACTGGGAAATCCATGCAGTTCAGAAGACTACAAAATAACACGAAAAAAGATAGAAAATGATCCGATTTTTCGGAAAGACTTCGAGAAGAAAGTCCTCGACCATATAACATCAGTGTGACTCGAAAGAAATATCCTGACAGGATCAACTGACTCTACTGGAGACTTCTGTTATGACTCGAGAAATGCTCTCGAATGCTACAATATCTGAGATTCGGAAGATGTCGCATATATTACTGATTCGTTTAATACAAAAGATTCTGCCCATATCAGCATGTGGTGAGATGGGACAACACTCTCATACGACTGTATCGATGTCGGACTCAATATCTCGAATGTCTATTTCTCGACTGCTTGTTGGGAGTGATCCAGGTATAACTTCTACAGTCATAAATGCAATAATTGTCAGTATATCTTCGGATGTTCGTGACTCAGAGGAAAATCGTATTGTATTTTTAATAAAGAGTATTCTAAAGAGGAATGGGAAAGTACGGTAGCCACTATTATTCGACAAATGATGGATGAATGAACATGGGGTGAGTTTCTTAGTCCTGAATATGCATCCTTCGCATACAATGAATCATTAGGTGTCTATTTCTCTCCCATGAATCGAGAAGAAGCAATGGGGAAATGATTCAGGTGGTCAGATCGAGAAGAAATTCCCCCTAAGCAGATCACACAAATCATCCCTTGATCAAAACTTCCAGACGACATCATAAAGATTCCGGATGATGTCCTCCACTGGGCAATAGGGTGCACAAAAACCGGGAAACTTTTCCAGATACAACCACTCGAACTCGAGATGCATCGAAAGTTTTCGATCCCTCTGCCACGGATTCATCCTGTAGAGAGAATAAAAATGAGACTTTGATGGGATCGACGGGAGTTTACTTTTGATTTCTAGATCTTTTATTTACAATCATCTCATGTACCCCATCCCCTCATCCGAACATTTCGTAAAAGAGAAAAAGTGTCGACAGTGTTCGACTCCTTTTCCGATCACAGATAAAGATATGGAGTTCTATCTGAAGGTGAGTCCAGTGTTTCCTATAAGCCCTCTTTGTAAAGAGGGTGCTGAGTGAAATGAGGCGGGAGATTTTGTTTCGGAAGTTTCTAGAAGAAATCCTCTGTCCCTCGACACACTCGGGACACCTCCTTTACAAAGGAGGTATACTATCCCTCCTCCCACTCTCTGCCCTGACTGTCGGCAACAGAGACGACTCGCATGGAGAAATGAGAGGAAACTCTACAAGAGGAAATGTGATGCTACAGGAAAAGATATCATCTCAATATACTCTCCAGATAAACCTTATACGGTCTACCATCAAGACTACTGGTGGAGTGATGCTTGGAATCCACTGGATTATGGGAGAGAGTTTGATTTCTCGAGGGGTGCGATGGAACAATTCGGAGAGCTCATGAGTGAAGTGCCGAAAAATAATCTTACTGGTGCTTTTGATTCAGAAAACTCTGAATATGCCGCTTTTGCATGAAGAATGAAAGATTGTTATATGGTATATGCATCATGGATGCTCGAGAATGTCTTTTTCTCATCTCGTGTAATTATTGGAGCAAATACAATGGACGTTTTGAATGGTTGAAATGTTGAAAATAGCTATGAACTCATTGATTGTGAATGATGCTTCGCCTGTACCTATTGTATTTATACAACCAATTGTAATACATCATATTTTCTCTATGATTGTGATAACTGTAGTAATTGCTTTCTTTGTTATAATCTCAAGTGAAAAAAATATTGTATCGAAAATATTGAGTATTCAGAAGAAGAATATTTTCAAAAAATCTGATGAATGATGAAAGAATATCTTTCAGGGTGATGGGGTTTTACAAAAATTATTAAAACGAAGGCAATTCACAAAAATCTTCTCATACTGAATTCTGAAAACTCTATAGGGGACAATATAAAAAATTGTAAAGATTGTTACTCACTTTTTCACTTCTGAGATTCACAAAATTGTAAATATATAGAAACCGGATGAATGAATTCATCATATATCTATGACGCATTTTGAGCGTGAGAAAATTTTGAATTCTGATATGAGCTAGTAGATAGCTGATTGAACGCAACGAAAACGGGGTAAATAGAAAAAAATGTAGGCTGTTTTCCTACATTTTTTTGCTTATTAGAGCCAAGAGTATAGGGTGAAAGTTAGTTAGAGTTTTGTTTC
>JAYWFD010000152.1:0-3029 GCA_043778965.1 Candidatus Altimarinota bacterium | reverse complement strand
TGTATGAACTATAATCAGGACGTATGTCGATCATTTTCTGAAAAGCATCTACTGCACCTGTGTATTCGCCGAGCTCGATTTCTGCATCACCAAGGGTTCAATAGTATGTAGCACGCTTTGGATTTATAGCTAGCGCTTTGAGTATATATTGTTTTCATTTCTGGAAGCTATGTCGACCAAGAGCGACTTGCGCCCTTTGAGAAAGTATATCAGGATCCTGAGGGCTGAGAACTTCTGCTTTATCCATGAGGCTATCGATAGTATCATAGTATGATATATCCGCAGTCTCGCGAATCTTTTGCTGGTAGAGACTACTCAGCGTTATATATGCTCAGATATTCTCTGAATTATCTTGAATAATTCATTCATACTGTATGATTCCGCTCTCTACACTCGAAGTTCGAGAGGAAGATGCATTTCCGATTTTTGGATTTCAGGACGATGAATCAAAATTACAAGAAGAAAGAAAGCAAAATATTATACTCCCAACAATGAGGAGAAGAGTTTTGCTATAGGCGGTGTCAGACATATGTATATGATAATATGATGTACTTTATAGGAATATCAGAGTAGAAATTCTACCCTGATATTCCTGAAAGTAAACCGTAAGAAAGCTACTAGAAGGATGAATACTTAATTCAGATATCCTGTTACATTCTGATTGGCACTTGCTTGCCAGTTCATAAGAGCTTTCTTCGTATATTCTCCGAAGTATTTAGTCGGTCTATTTGTAGCAAGAAATCATGTATCGATAAGAAATTGCTGGAGACAGCCAACATCCCAACCAGTAGCTCCGATCATCATATGATATTCGATATTACAGATAATGAGTGCAGCTGGTGTATGTTCTACAGGGGGTCGGGGTGCTCCAGTAATAGTAGTATTTGAATAATTACCATGAGCTACACTTTCAAATCCACGATTTGGTAATGCCATATATGGGAAGGTACTTCTAAATGCCATATCGTTCTTATCTACTCCATCACCGAGCTTGAGTCCCGTCGCATCAGGGATAAAGTTTGGATGAAAGAGTGGATATGCAGCTCCTGCTACTGCCCGAAGTGATATGTCTACTACATCGTCTACGAGACGTCGTCCATTGGGATATCCTTGTTTGTCTCCACCAAGCACACCGAGACGATTAGGATTCATAGTAGGTGGAATCGCCACATTGAGACGAAGCTCTTCAGAAGCTACGACATTTTTCGGCTGATTGACTCCGGGGATACCTGTTAAGAATATAGCTACGAGGTCATCTCGAGCTTCTGCAGTTCCGAAATTACCTTGTGGCGGAACTTTAATTTTATAGAGTGCATTAAGAAGTTTTCCAAGCTCAGGGTTTGTCACCCCATTCGCAAATTGTGCATCATTCTCAGGTTTTGATCCATTGAAGAGATCTTTCGCACTAAGTGGTACGACGACTTCATTGACGAGTGGAGCTCCAAGTCGAGAGACTTGTACCCATCCTCCCGAAGTATCACTGGTACCGAGAGTATTGAATACACGAGTACTCATACGAGAAGCAGTTGTCCAGACTCCTATTACGGAATCTCCGTTTGCAACTTCTGTTGGCGTATCAGAGTTTTTTGTAAGCTGAGATATAGGAATCTGCAGGGCGAGACTATGGACATTGAATCCCTTTGTAGTATTGAGCCCTCTCCCCGCATTTCCTGGAAGCTTTCTGATCGTAAGAAGATCGAAAGTCGCACCCAGATCTACGAAGAATGGATCATCACTCTGACCTGCAAAAACCTCTGCACCATTTCCTATATCATAGATCGCTTCTGCTTGTAGCGATGCATAGTTTGGAGTAGATTTTGGTCCGATATTTACTGGAGGAGATTTGAGATCAGTTCCGAGAACAGTTGACTGACCATTTACTACTTTGGTAAGAGTATAGGTTTGGCGAACATTCCAGTCAGCATCAGTGAGTGACGTGACCGGTCAGACATTGTAAAGGAATGTATTTGGATTCATTACCGTGGTTTTGAATTGGAATTGATAGGTGATATCTGGTTTCGCATCACCATTGTTGTCAATATTGATCTCATAGAGCGCCTTATCATCAAATGAATCGAAATTCGGTCAACCAGCTGGTTCCTCAAACGGGATATAGTTGGCGATAATAGTAACGGTATTTTTCTTATCTGGACTGACAAATGCATAGAGATCTGTCGCATCGACTTTTGGATCACCGCTTATCATAGGAGCTTCACGGTGGCTAGAAGCGAATGTATTCGCTGAGGTGGACAATAAGAGCCCCAGTACTATTATGAAGCTGGTCACTTTTTTATACAATGGTTTCATTATAGAAATAGTTTATGGAAAATAAAATTCAACCCTTTCAAGGATTGCACCTGAAGATTACTCTAGATACTCGAGATATACAGAGATTCTTGCAACATACGAATGAGTCAAAAATGACCTGGTGCTACTGGTTTGATAGAATCAAGGCAACAGTATAAGCACCAATATCAATGACTGCAAGCTTCTCATATTCCCACGCAAAGAGTAAATATACGAGGAATTACAGAAATTATAGAACAAAGTATTTGAAAAGATAAGACAAAAATAAGACAAAAAACAAGATTAAGTATGATGCTCATTTACCCTACCATAAAGAAATCTAGCATTTTATGAGCTTAATTTACCCCTAATCTTATCTTATATAATTTAAGTTTTTTTATGGTGATTCTTCCAATATTCTTACCTCCTATCTACAGAGTGGCACAAACTGAGTCATCCATCTGTTTCCATATTTTCTCTTCCTCATCTTGTGGTAGATAGAAAGATATATGTAACCTTTCCGATTTGTTCGACCATCTGCCACACAAAAAGTCTCACAAAAGTGAGGCTTTTATTATTCTATCTCTTGGAGATCTCCAATACTCGGACCATCCATGACTTTCCCATAACGATCGAAGCTTGATCAATGACAGGGACAATCAAAACTTTTTTCCGCGTTATTCCACGCCACTATACAACCTAAGTGTGGACATACGGCAGAGCACTTATGGAATTTTCAATTT
>JAYWFD010000151.1:0-3132 GCA_043778965.1 Candidatus Altimarinota bacterium | reverse complement strand
CGGAAATAATAGAAAAGAGTGTGAGAGAAAGAGAGAATAGGGCAATGCTACGCATACAAAAAAAGATAAAAGAAGTATGGATCTGTAGGTAAGACAGGAAGAAAGTATTTTTGTGACAAAAATACTTTCTCTTTTAAGAGAGTATTCTTTTATTCTCCAAAGACATGTACCAAATAGACTTTATCATTCTTAATTCCATATCCGATACCGACACGTCTCCATGAAGATTGAAGCATATTATATCTGTGTACTCAGGATTCTTCAAGTCCATCTTGAAGAGCGAGATCTGAGACATTCCCATATCATATGTTTTCTCAGAGTCCTCATTCTATATCGAGAATGAGTTTTTGAGCAAGAGCATCGATATATTTTCCATCAGGATCAGCATGAGATTGATAATTTCTCATTATCATATCATCGACTTTTGCTTGAGCAAGGGTCGAAAGCGTATGATCGAGAGTGACCGGAGCTTTACTGATATTTTTTCGAAGTATATTGATCTCATCGAGTATAGAAGCACGGACACTATCTACGTTTTTGCGAATAGTGCGAATCTGTATGTCAGCCAAAGGATCAATGATAGACCAGATATTTCATCGAGCGATAGGAATATTGACATAGGCGATACCATCTTGTCGAACTATTTCTAACATAAAATTTCCTTCTTGTGGAAGTGAAAGTTGAATATTTATAGTCGCTCCTTGTTTAAGGTATTTGTCGCTTCCGATATACTCAGAATGGAAAGTATACTCTTTTACATCACCACTTGGAAGAGTAATATAATAATTTGGGCGAAGAAGGAAATCCTTTGGTGTAATAAAGCGAATATTTGCATTATTATTCTTCACTATTATACTCACCTTATCAGCACCTATACTCTCATGCTTCCGATCAAGTATCACGGATCCAGAAAAAAGAGAATTTATACGAGATTTTCTATCAAGAGGAGAAGTTGTCGAAAGATTATATCATCGTATTTGTGCTTGCACTGGTCATGCTTGAAATCCAGTATCTTTTAAGATGAGTGTTGTACCTTTTGTCTGAAATTCTCTTTTCCCATTCCGTAGAGTCAATTCTCCAAAAATATTTTCTGGGAGATTAATGCTTGAAATATTCCCTATATTTGTAATGCGTGGCGTAAGCCTCAATTTCTCTGTAGGAAATGATGGATAAGTAAGACTCTCTGGATCGATAAGAGTCAAGGTCGCATATGAGTCGGTATTAAAGCTTTTCCCACGAGCTATCACGAAAGTATAATTCCCTATCTTCTTCGGTAGAAGGATACGAGCAGAAAATACACCATCCTTCCCTACTTTTACGAGATTACTTTCTTTTGCATCAGGATCATCCTCGTGGGAAATATAGACGATCACATAATCAGATGGACTCGTCACTTTTCCGCGTATCTCAATTCCTTGATTGATAAAAAGAATGTTTGGAACAGAAGAAATTAGATTTACACCAAGATGGGAAAAGATGTCTTTTGGAAAGAGTCACTTTACATGATCCGCCGGCGCAACACCAATATCCGTCACCTGAACATCAGATATCCTACCAAGAGAAGTTGGGGCAAAAAGAGAAAAAACACTACGAGAAAAATCGATGACGTTTGGATATCGGGTACAGTTTGGACGATCGTTGGCTTTTATGACTATTCCTGTGCCTCACTTTGAAACATAGAGAAATCTCCCGAGTGGGATATCACATATCGCTGCGGAGTGATTCGACTGATGAAATATATCACTATTCGCTGTAGAACCCCCTTCAAAAGCATCAGAGTAGAAAGTTGCTTCTTTCGTCAGAGTAGCTGCAGCTACGAGATCTACAGAAAATCCGACCGAAAGAATGCTGAGAAGAAAAAGTCTCGAAGAAAAATGAAAAAACATACCCAAAGGATATGTTTTTTCGAAGATTTTGCAATGATAAATCCGTGAAGAAATGGTGGAAAAATAAAAGATTTATGCTACAGTTTCTTCATCTATATCACCAGATTCATCCTCTATCTCTGTAATATCTATGACCGTAGCACTTTGAAATGCATCTTTTGAATTCTTAAGTTTTGCAAGGATCACTCATTGGGTCGTACGTCCCGTGATACGGACATCGGCGAGAGGGACTCGCACCGTCTGACCATCCTTGGATATGAGGATCACACTTCCATTCTTTTTCTGAGCATTCGTGAGAGTAAATGCTCCGATCACATGACCTGTCTTCTCTGTCGTAGCTCCGACCTTCACTCATGATCCGCCTCGTCCTTGTTCACGATAATCTTCGAGAGCCGAGATCTTCCCCATACCATTCTCTCCTACTGTGAATACATAGAGATCATCCTTTCCTGCGACACACCCTTCGATGAGAGAATCTCAGGAAGCGACTTTCATCCCTCGCACCCCTGCTGCAGCACGTCACATGACTCGCACATCTGTCTCAGCGAATTGGATCGCCTTTCCACCACGAGAGACCATAAGGATATTATCTGTACCATCTGTTACACGCACCCACCGCAGAGTATCTCCATCATGAGGCTTCATGACGATCAGTCCACTTGCACGAATATTCGCGATTTCACTCATATCGATACGTTTCACCACTCCGAGAGCGCTTATGAGGAAAAGATGCTTCCCTGTGATAGCCGTAAGATCAAGTATAGCAGATATACTCTCATCTTTCGCAAGAGCAAATGACTGGACTATAGGCTGACCCTTAGCGGTACGCTGCATCTCAGGAATCTCGTATGCAGGAAGACGAAACACTCGACCAGTATTCGTAAAGAATAAGAGTGTATTGTGATTCTTCGTTGAGAGGATACTCGCGATTTCATCTTCATCCTTCACCGCCGTAGTGATTCCCTTTCCGCCACGACGTTGGGCACGGAAGCTTGAAGCTTTGACACGTTTGATGTATCAATTTTTTGAGAAGGTCACGACGACATCTTCATTTGGTATAGTATCAGTAGGATTAAATTCTCCGATTGCTCCAGCATGGACTTCTGTCCGACGAGCATCTCCATATTTTTCTTTGAGCTCGAGGAGTTCATCTCAGATGATTTTTTTTACACGAACAGGATTTGCAAGGATATCCTTAAGATCGAGAATAAGTGCATGTTTCTCAGCGAGCTCATCTTCGATTTTT
>JAYWFD010000150.1:0-3170 GCA_043778965.1 Candidatus Altimarinota bacterium | reverse complement strand
TGAAGCCTGATACTGTTCACCGTGGTCTCATCGGTCAGGTTCTCTCTCGCATCGAAGCTCGCGGACTCAAGGTCGTCGCGATGAAGATGGCAAAAGTCTCTCAAGCAAAGCTCGATGAACACTATGGACACCTTACGAGTAAGCCATTCTACCCTGAGATCGTCGCCTACATGACTATGGGTCCTGTCGTATTCCTCATCGTCGAAGGTGATAATGCTGTCGGTGGTATGCGCCAACTCTGTGGCGCGACTGATCCAGCTCAGGCAGATATGGGAACAGTCCGAGCTGACTTCGCTCTCACGATCCGATACAATCTTATCCATGCATCTGACTCAGTCGAGAATGCGACTGCAGAAATCGCTCGATTTTTCGAAGAGAGTGAAATTTGTGGATATGAGAGAAAGGTGATTTAATTTGGAATAATCAGTCTGAGTATGGTAAATGCTACAGAATTTATTCCTGACTTCTTGGATAATTCTCATAAAATTCAACTCAAGAAATTAATAGAAAATATCGAAAAAATTATCAATGACTTATTTTGAAGTCACAATTATAGATTACTGCCTTTTCTTCCTCCCGTCAAACTTTGGGTTCACTCTGTTAGTCTCCTAGAGCATTTAATAAATTACGATTGAGCACTAAATAGATTACAAATAATAAAAGCACGTACTATCACGAGAGTAGATGAAGTCGTATGTATACCAGTTAGCTCATTTCATATAAATGAATCGGGGAAGGTAAGTTCATGGATATATAGTTGTGTAAAATGGCTTATCGCAACAGAAAATGGACTGAAGAATATTCAACGAAAAATAAGTTAACATGCGATCCTCTAATAACTACTCCATCTCTCATTTCTCGGTCTACTGTGACAATAGAGAAACCCGAAGAGTCGACACTTACTTGTCGGCTCTTTTCCCTGAGAAGTCACGCAGCTATATCCAGAAGATGATCGAGGAGGGGAATATCACCGCAAATGGAAGTCATTTCACGAAGAATAAGAAAATCTATCGATGAGATGTCATCGAGATGCGGTGGAAAGTCGAAGCGATGCACCTCGAAGCAGAAGACCTTCCGATCGATATCGTCTATGAGAATGACGATTTCGCGATTATCAATAAAGATGCTGGTATGAATACCCATCCAACACCAGGTGAAGATGGAAGAAAGGGAACTCTCGTGAATGCGCTTCTCTACCATTTTAAAAAACTTCCTCATCCCCCAGCCCCTTCTCCTTCAGAGAAGGAGGGCGACTACTACTATTATCCAATATCTTCTGAATGAGAAAGTATAGATAATGAGAAAACCCTCTCCTTTAGGAGAGGGCAAGGGTGAGGTAGTATTATCAATTGAGTTGAACGACCAGGTATCGTTCATCGATTGGATAAAGACACAAGCGGACTCATCATCATTGCGAAAAATGATCGTTCGATGCATGCGCTCCAACTCAAGATCGCCAAGCGCACGATTGAAAAGACCTATCTTGCTCTGGTTGTCGGAAGAGTGAAAGATCAGGAGGGGTATATCGAATCTTTTATCGGTCGTGATCCCTATGATCGAAAAAAAATGACTGTAGTCAATCCTGTCAATCCAAAAATCGCTAAAACGAAATTTATCAATAGATGATATTTTGCCTCCAGATATACACTTCTCGAAGTTGATCTCCTCACTGGACGAACTCACCAGATCCGAGTCCACCTTGCCTCTATTGGATTTCCTATCCTTGGTGATAAGATCTATGGAAATGAGAAGATGAACAAAGAGGCGCAAGAAGAATACGAACTGACTCGTCAATGGCTCCATGCATGGAAGCTTCGATTCACGCTCTTCGGTGAAGATTTCCTATTCGAATGACCTCTCAAAGACGATCTCAAGAAAGTCATCGAATAGGTTTCAGTTTTTCCATATTTTTCATATACTAACGATGGTTTTTCTGTACTCATTTTATTTTGCTTCAATCTCAAAACTCAATAATGAATCTCCGTCAAAAGCGTCTTGCAGACGCCATACGCAACTATGCAAGCGAATCGATACTCCTCTTCGAACAGATGCAACCCCATACTTTTGGAATTATTTCTGTCACGATGGTTGATATCAGTCCTGACTACTCCTATGCCGATATCTATCTCTCTGCGCAGTCTGATGAGAAAAAGCTTCCTCATTTTATCGCTCCAATAGCGCATGATATAGAGCGATATATCGGGAAGACATTCTCTCTGAGAAAAACACCCCACATTCGATTCAAGCTCCAAAAAGAAGCATCAAAAGCAACAAATGTCCTAGAACTTATCAATACTCTTGACCACCAATATGGACTTTCTCAGATGGATTCGTAGCTTCTCGAAAAAATATAAAAATCGTGGATTTCAGACGGAAGTGAAGCGTGAAAGAGAACAAAAATATCTCTTTCGTGATACCTGACCCGTTCTCCAGACAAAACGATGAGGGATTTTTCGTGAAAAAAAACGTGCACTCAAGCCCTTCACGAACTTCTTCCAAGAGAGTATTCTCGATAAAACTTCATCTTTTTTCGAAGATCAGAGACTTCTTTGATATATTGGAATTATCCTCATATTTCTCTGTGGATATATTTTCTTTTTCTCATCATACTTCCAGATATCACCATCCAAAGTCCTTATAGGATGAGAAGAAGGAAATGAAGGAATCGATATCAATATTGCCTATCGTGCCATAGAGGATATCTATGGGAAGAACGTATTTCTTTTTGACGAAAGTGCTGTTGCACTCAGTCTGAAAAGATACCAGAACAATATCGAAAAAGTGAGTATCGAACGACTCTACCCAAACTGACTCAAAATCATACTCAAAAGCTTTCCTATTCTCTACAAGGCAAGTATTAGTAGTCGGATCAACAAGTACTGGTGACTCTCAGCGAATGGTGTGCTCGTACCCCTTGCGAAAGAAAAAATTGATTCTCTTCCTTCTTTTGAAATACATGCGAATCTGAGTGAGGATGAGCTTCTAGATTACAAAAATATCATCAGTGAGACCCGCCTTACTGCAATGAACAAAGTGCTCGAAATCTTCAAACAAGAATGGACTGATATCCATCTCTGAAAATTTCGATACCTCACAGAAGAGAATGAATTCCATATTAGTCTCGAAAAAGGATGAAAGATTCTTTTTGCACTTCAAGATTTCTCAATTGA
>JAYWFD010000149.1:0-3232 GCA_043778965.1 Candidatus Altimarinota bacterium | reverse complement strand
TTCCGTATTGAATCATTGTTAAGCATGACTTCTCGAGCCACTACGAGACCCGTACCATCAGCCTTTGGAAGAAGTACCTGAGAGACTATTGCCTTCAGTGCAAGAGAAAATTGCATACGTATCTGTGCTTGCTCATCTGGTGGAAATGATTGGATGATACGATCTACCGTTTGGACGGTATCATTGGTATGAAGTGTGGAGAATACGAGATGGCCTGTCTCAGCGAGAGTCACTGCGGCACGTATCGTATCGAGATCACGCATTTCTCCGACGACGATGACATCTGGATCTTCACGAAGTATGGATCTGATACCATCAGGAAAGTTCTCATACTGTTTTCCGAGTTCTCTCTGATGGATGAGAGATTTTTTATTCTCATAGATGAACTCTACTGGATCTTCTAGAGTGATGATATGTTTTTGAGTGTTTCGATTTATATGTTCGAGCATCGCTGCCATCGTCGTCGACTTTCCACTTCCTGTAGGACCCGTGATAAGGACGATCCCCTTTTCTGCGATCGTCAGGTCGAGAAGATGCTTCGGAAGTCAGATAGATTCTGGCTCAGGGATGATCGATGGGATCATTCTCATAGCGATAGTGATGCCCCCATTGATAACACGAGAGATATTCACACGAAAACGTGTACGATTACGTTCGTAGGAAGTATCGATCGTATGCTCTGTAAAAGGTTTCGGCATACAGTAGCCTATGATATTTGTCATATCTACTTCTGTGACTTTCCCGAAAGCAACTACTGGTGAGATATCACCGACATGATTTCGTATATATGGATACTCTCCTGTTCCAAAGTGGAGGTCAGAGATTCTATTTTTGATAATATCATCGATGAGGGAATTAAAGCGTTCGATCTGCATAATTTAAGAAGGTAAGAATTAGTTTTTGATACAACGAATTGGTAATTTTGTATCTTGCATCTGTATATAGAACCTATCAATGTATTCAGATTTCAGATCTACAGCCTTGGCTAGAGGTCAATTTTCCCTTAAAAAGGCGTATGTGCTTGTCCAATAAATTCCACTACCACTTTGGACTGTCTCTCATAGTGAGTTTTTTACTCATCCACTTGGTATTGTACTTTCTAAGGCTAGATATTCATCTTTAAGGGAACGTAGATTTTTCATATCAGAAAAAGTGGGAATATGATATCATGTTGCACATGGTCATTGTAAGATACCACTATTTGAATCTATGATCTCATCCAAACTTCCCCATTGGGTACCGACAATATTCTCTTGAATAATATCAGTATTGTATCCCCATTGAAAATAACTTCCATAACTCTCTACACCCGTCCCAGAAATAGTAGATCCTACATTACACGCTGCCCATACTTGCCCATTTCAGAGTACTATATCTGGAATATCGCATCACGGATATGATCAGGAAATGAATTGGTTATTAACATCAACCCTCGTGAAAGTAGTCTGAAAGTCCTCCATATTTTCTTGAGGAATACTATTATTAGTCTGGCATGCTAGGGATATGTTATTCATATACTGAATGTAGATACTCAGATCGAGTAAGCCATTTCACTGTATGAGCCACTTAGTGAGGAGACAGCTCCATCCAGTAAGAACTCCATACCCTATGACATTTGATGAAGTAGGGCTCTGAAGAGTCATCTGGGACTCCATCTCTTCCATAGCAAAAACATAACTTATGCTAAGATAAGAAGGAACTATAGCGAGCAATACGAGAAGAAAAGGCTTCATAGAAAATAGTAATATAGCTATACACTACCATATTAAAATAAAAGAAGCAAATTTGAAGAGTATTTTTTCAGAAACCGATTCGACAAATCATAAAAAATAAACTTTCATGATTATTTTGACATTCGGATTTGAACAAATAGACTATCTCTATGAAAGTCATCGTCGGCCTCGGAAATCCTGGAAAAGAATACACGTATACACGACATAATGTCGGTTTTATATTACTAGACATGATTCGAGAAGCGTGGACGTTCGAAGAGTGGAAGGACTCTAAATTCCAGTGACTTATCAGTGAATGAATGCACAAATGAGAAAAGATACTTCTCCTTAAGCCTACTACATACATGAATCTTTCTGGTGATAGTATAGCGTCTGTAGTGAACTTCTACAAACTTGATCCAAAAACTGATATCCTCATCATCTCCGATGATATCGATATGGAATTCGCAAAGGTGCGATATCGAGAAGAGTGAAGTCACGGAGGACAAAATGGACTCAAAGATAGTATACTGAAGCTCGGTACCCATGAAATAAGTCGGATAAAAGTCGGTATAGGACGCGATGAACACTATAGTATGAGTGACTGGGTACTCTCAAATTTTACAAAAGAGGAAAGAGAACCACTAGAAAATGAAGTATTTCCATCCGTAAAAGAAAAAATTCAAAGCTTTATCATATAGTATATATGCGTCTTGATGTACTAGTTGCTCAAAAATTCGGGCATAGCAGAAATAAAGCACAGCAATTTATAGAAGCTGGTTTGGTAGAAGTAAGAAAAGGAATTATAACCAAAGTATCTTTTGATGTTGCGGAAGTAGAAGAAATCACACTTTTAGAAGACAAAAGCATTGCTTGGGTATCACGAAGTGCTGGAAAGCTTGATGATTTTTTGGAGACTCTTGCAAGAGTAGATATCGATTTTCATATGCAAGATGTGCTATGACTCGATATAGGATCATCGACGTGAGGATTCACGCAGATACTCCTGGAACGATGAGCACGTCATATCGATGCTGTCGATGTGGGAAGTGATCAGCTTCACCCAAGTATTCGCAATAATGAGAAGGTATCATCATATGAGAATATGGATATCCGGAAATTTCCAGGCAGAATCTGAAAATACGGAGTTATCACTACCGATGTATCATTCATATCTCTCGAAGTGATTCTTCCTGAGCTCGATCGATTTTCGGATGAAACTACAGAGATATTTCTCCTTTTTAAACCTCAGTTCGAGGTCGGACGGGAGAATCTCCGAAAAACATGAGTCCCAACATCTCTATGAGTAATAGAAAGAGCTTTGATCTCGTTTCGGGAATTTCTCAGAAAACTCGATTATGATGTTCTTCTTGAAGAGAAAGCATCCGTCATCGGTGAAGCAGGAAATCAGGAATATATGTTTTGGGTCTAGACTAGCAAACATTATTTCTTATAATGCTTGCGTATGATTAAATTCAGTAAACTTTCTTCTTACAAGATATGAAAAATTTTTTACTATT
>JAYWFD010000148.1:0-3244 GCA_043778965.1 Candidatus Altimarinota bacterium | reverse complement strand
AAAGTGGGTATGATCTATCGAATACCATGGCTCGATGGGAGATTGCTCCTATTGCTGCCAAGCTCGGAGGATATACGCCGACATCATGCCGTGGAGATGTATTCGCTGACGTGAATAGAACGATGACCGGAGGAGTCAGAGCATGTGGAGCGATCGAAGCGCTTGCAAATGCAGGAGTCATTGATACACGTCTTGCTCATTTTTCTCCTGATACCATGATAGACACTTCGGAAGCACTTGTCATCATCCTCAAGTCACTTGGGTATACTCCTAGTCTCGTAGACAATGGATTCACGAATCTCGGAGATCTCTCATCCACCACTCGAGGCTATATCAATCGTGCCTATGAACTCAGCTTGATCCCATGACCTGGCTACTTTGATCCACATGTCTACAATCCACGAGGGGCGATATACAATTGGTTTGTCTTCATTCTCGGTCTTCCTGATGTCACAGATACACGAATAAGTGGGGTCAATAGAGAGGATTCAGCCAGTGGAATTGTCTTCGAACATCTCAGTCCAGACACTGAGTATTACTATACTATTTCCTTTCAGTGACAATGGTTCCAAGATGATCATGCTTCGTATGTCTATAGTTTCCATACACCGAAAGTCGTCACTCAAACCCTCACAGGAAGTGTTATCGTCTCTGGTGAAACCTATGTGAACAATGCATCTTCGACAGGTGTCATATTCACAGGGAGTTCTGCGAGTGGAAAGATCATCCTCGTCAACAATGCAACTAATGTCAGTGTCGAGATCCCTACACAGAACCTGAAGATCATCACCGCATCAGGAACGTGGGATGGAGTCCTCCATGCTGCAGAGACGTATACAGGATCGAATGTTGTCACCACTTCGAGTGGATGAATCACTGCATCGAGGATCGAGATCATCGGAAGTCCTGTAGCCTCACTCGCCCTCTCGGGTCAGCTCGCGACCGTGACTATCCCGGTTGTCGCACAGAGTGGAACAACGATCCCAATCTACCGAGCCGATTCCATCGGACAAGTCTTCGTCTATATCGCGACCTGTACCGTCAGGAATAATCTCTGTACCTTCACAACCAATCACTTCTCAGCCTTTGCCCTCGGTGCGATGACTGTACCATCCTCATGAGGATCAGTTGGGGGAGGAACTCCGATCACCAGTGGATCATCATGAGGTGGTGGATGAAGCTCTCTCGTTGGAAATAGTATCTTCTCGAGCAAGAGTGTCATGAATGATCTGCTCACATCGAGAACACTCCAGGTCGGGAATACTCTATCCACTATGCAGATCACTCCACTTACTGCTCAAGTCACTGCTCCGAGTATCAACTTTCGCAAACGTGAAGCAACACTTGCCTGGGTCGGGAACCTCATCGAAGGGCAGACCATCAGTGAAGCAGCCGATGCGATCTGAGCCGAGATCAGCAAATCACGTTCCATGATCAGACAACTTATCAGCTATGATCTCATCATCAACTACCTCGGACGCAAGATCCAAACAGGCGATGCCTTCGATACTCCTGCCTATATCAAACTCCGTGATACGCTCCAGAACCAGCGCTCATCGCTCATCATGATGCCATACACATCACGCTAAGGAATCAATCAAAATCCCTTCGAGCAATCGGAGGGATTTTTCTTTTCTGTTCGGATCCGATATTCATAATCTCACATGAAAAGATTCTATCATAATATCAGTACCTCTGTCATTCTGAGAGAAGCGAAGAATCTGCCCTATTTCCAATCTTCATGAACTCGTTTCAAAATCTCTATACAAAAACTATCTCCTGCCTATAATGGTGAGAGATTTGTAATTTAGTAAAATGAATATTGATAAATTAGTTATACATATCAATAGGGAAGGGATAATTCAGTTTGATATTGATAATAATAGGAATGTTATTTCTTTTGAAGAAGAGATTGTAAAAAAATGATATTTATACTTAAAAAGGCTAATTCACATTTGAATTGAAAAAATAAAGTGAAAAGTTGATACTATTATTATAAATGAACTTAGGGTTCATTGTTCGTATAATGACATAAGTATATGTTCTGATGATGTTGAGTTTATAGTCATAAATCGGCTATGGATAGTGGCACATGAAAATCTATCAGATATTACAGTAATGAAATCAGATGTTCCTGAGTGTTCAGAGTTATATGTCGATATTACGAATAGTGCAAACAATGTAAGATTAAGTGGGTTCCCTACACTATGGTTATCTTCTCTACCAAATGCTTCGAAAATATGACGAATAGAAATAACAGATTTTAGTAGTTCTAAGATATATCTATCAAATATAAAATCAGGCTATTGTTCTCTTTTTAACTATAGTGATAAGATTGAAACAATGCCTTTGTTTAGTGTTTTTAGTTCAAGTATTGATTATTTTGAGATAAACAGCACTTGATTAATAATTGAAAATTTATTTGTTCTTAAAAATTCTTTTAAAAGTTGAATTTGGGGTAACTTAAAGTTTAATAATCTACGAATCTCTCAAACAAATTTCTTTAAGAGCTCGTTTACAAATATTGACTTCCCAAGAGAAAAGGAAAAATTTGTTTTAATAGATGTGAATTTTGAATGAAATTCGTTTTCGAATATTTATTGGTGAGAGTACTTTAGTGAGATAGATACAGAGCCCTATCTAGAAAATGATGAACGGAAAATTAAAAAGACTCCGATTCCCTTTTCAACTATGAAAGAATTGTATAGAAGACTGAAGAATGAACATGACTCTGTCTGAAATAAAACAGAAGCCAACAAGTTTTTCGCAAAGGAGATGGAATATCACATGAAAGCACTCAAGGAAGAGAAAGACTGGAAAAATTATTGGATTGCGCGGCTCCAGAAAGAGATCAGTGATTTTGGGAATGACTGGATCCTTGCTTCTCAATGGTATGGGATCGTTTCGATTTTGTGATTTCTCTTTGCATTGATGGGCACAGTATATTGGTTCAGAATAACATGAGAACTCTGAAGTACGTCTATATATCAGACATTTCTCATGTATATCAATCCTCTTCCAAAAGTTGATGAAGTCACTTCTCTCTGGTATCTCATTGTATCAATTCTGAAGATTCTCATCGTCTATCAGATAATAGTCGCCCTCCGCCGCATCTCCCAGCGTTAATCGATTCTCTCATCTATTTTTGCTATGTATGAGCTCTCTTCTTCGGATTGCCCTGAACCAAGTCAAACAAGTGCAGCTAGTATGTCGATGTCATGACCTAATATATCTCAGCTAGGAC
>JAYWFD010000147.1:0-8675 GCA_043778965.1 Candidatus Altimarinota bacterium | reverse complement strand
GAATCAAAACTCCATATGAAATGAGTAATTTTTTCAAAATAGCTCCTTTTCTTCGACTTTTTTATACAAAGCGAGCAATGGTTCAATAAACCCTCGTGCCTGATATCAGAATCACTCAAAATCCTGAATATTTCAAGTAAGAGAATCGTAAGTAATGGTTGTGGGATTATCCTCATACGCATAAATATCTTGACTTCCTCTTCGTTGTTTTTCACTCTTAAGTGTGGGCATTCTGTAGGTTATGACATATAATCCCTTTCTATGTGGGCTTTCAAATATTCCTCCTAAAACTGATCCATTGGGAGGCATTTCTGGTTGAACATATATTCATACTTTATCAATCCCACGCAATCATACCTCTTCCCTATATCCTCAAGCAGACCGTATTCTCGTTTTTAATTGTGATACCATCTCTCTATAATCATATCCAGTATGATTCGTGATTGATATTGCTTTTTGAGAATAATCTATGGTATTTTCACCATTTTTTACTTTCTTAAGAAGCGATTTATAGAGCTTATAGTAGTCTATATGGTAGCCATAAGAATCAATATCAAAAAATTCTGCATATTCCTGATACGGAATATCCTCCTCTGATTCATATGAGTATCTTGGATCAGAGGGTGGATACCCATGAGAGTCATAATATCACTCAATTCATTCATGTGAGACAAGAAGTTCTTCTCATTTATACTGAAAATAAGCAATAGCATTATATACTTTTAACAAAGCAAGTTCATGATTTAGTAACTCATAAAGGGGAAAGTACTTTTTCCTCTTTATAATGACGAGAGGATTCGGTAGGAAGCATATCTATATATCCTCTATGATCATCAGGATGGGAAGATCTATAGATAAGTGATTTCTCTATAGATCTAAAATCTGAAGGTAAATCTGGAATATTTCATGTTCAAAGTGCCTCATAGCTTATGGTAAATCATGGTAAGATATGATCTCTTAACTCTGGAAACTTTCTCAGGTATTCAAGTATTCATCCCTTTGATCAATGTTGTTCTGTAAACTCAAGAGCCTCTGGACGAAGAGCATCCTTATGATGTTCTCAGAAATGAAGAATCGACATAAAAGTAAATGTTAACTAACGTAAGTTAAAGTGAATAATAATTTTATATTAAATATTGTCAATAATTTTGATACGACCACTATTTAAGAATTATCAAGATCTTTTTTATCTCCTCCTTCCTTCCTCAAAAATCCTCGCCATATCCAATCCAAAAATACGCTCTGAAAAGAATTTATTCTATCGTACACTTGTAAGAAACTCATCTATATATTTCTCTGGCATATCTATCCCTGGAAGAGCGACAGAAGTTTTATCTCCTCCATGGAAATCTGATCCTCCAGTCACAAGGAGTCCTATCCTCTCAGCGATAGCAAGACGAAGAGGGAGTGCTTCCCTGATCTGAGAATGATCCGAGCAAAAAAGCTCTATTCATCGCAGTCATCATCTCTGGAAATCTGAAAGAAGCTCGATTTGCTGGGAAATATCTTGAGTGATCGTAGCTATAGAAACATATGGTGCGAAAGCATGCGCAAGGACGGGCACTCATCCGATACCGCGTACGAGATCGAGTGTATCATATATATCTGCAGTATCGAGTGGGACATTATAGTTTCTGAGCCAACGATCGAATGCTTCTCGAAAATCTCGCACATACCCGATTTTGATAAGGTATTTGGCAATATCGGGACGAGTAATCGGTCATTCGACTTCGAGTGCGAGGATAGCTTCTAGAGGAATGGGGTGGAGTCACTCTTTTTGGAGGTCGATATTGAGAAGGGCGACGATCTCCTCTGCTCTTTTTCGTCTTGCCACCCTTTGATTCATGAGAAATGAAGTCAGATCAGAATTCTCTGGAGCAAAACCATACGCAAGAAGGTGAAGAGTTTTCTGCTGGTAGTGTGTCGTTATCTCGATTCATGGTATGAAGTGCACACCACTAGGAACTCACCTGAGTAGTTCTACATTTGCTCATACGGCATCGTGATCCGTCACAGAAAATATCGACACCCCAGAATCAGAGAGGAGTCAGGTGAGCTCTGAAGGAGTGAGAGTTCCATCAGAATAGGTCGTATGAGTATGAAGATCTGCTGTTTTCATAAGATAAGAGCCTTGATTATACTTCATAAGTATATTTTGCAATATAAATATAATTGAACAAAATCTGATATCCCTAGATTATTCATCGAGAAAACTCTTTAAATGAAGTATATCAATAATCTCAAGGCTCACATAGAAAAACACGAATAAAAAAGAGGGGTATCACCCCCTCAATAGACCCAACATCATCTGCCACATAGTGGGTTCTAGCACCATGTAGCACACGATGCACATGAATAACGTACCGAAAAGCCACCGAATATTGGAAGACTTATCGAAAACGACATGTTCGAGTACTCGCGCCGAGACGGCGCAGAAAATGAAGAGTTCCACCATTTCTGATCCGTTCAAGGAGTTGCGATAATTACAATATACACATATTTTACTATCTGTCAATATAAAACTTTCGACCATGAATTTCTCATATTTCTCCAAATTCGAATCAAGAAGATGTTTGCAAACTCGTCCATTTTCCATATGCTAGCAGCATGAAAAAACATATCATTTGGTTCATTCTCCTTATTCTTGCATTAGGTATAACCTATATCTTTGTACCACGACCATACCAAGTACACTGGCATGCGAATTTCGCTGTCTACATCGATGGTAAGCAAGAGGACTTCAGCTCAGAGATGTATATGGAAGAGACTTCTCGATGCAATGTCACGACTGATATCCTACCACAAGATCGTATCCACCTTCATGATGGGAAAGGATCTCTCGTGCATGTCCATATGGCAGCTTCGACGTGGGGAGATCTATTCTCGAATCTCTCCTGGGGAATCGGGAACACCTATCTCGCCGATCCATATGGAAAAATCCGTACTGCGACATGAGGAGAGAATCTCTACTTTTTTATCAATGGAAAACCCATTATGAACCCAACGAATGAGATCGTAAAAAGTACCGATAGGCTCCTCATATGGTACGGAAGTGGTACAGAGCAAGAAATCCAAACAAAAGCAGACTCTCTCGTACCAAAAGATGCTGACGAATACAATCATAAGCCTGATCCTGCAAGCTGTGGAACCAATAGCTATGGATGGCTCTCGCCTATAGTACTTCCTATCATAGAATGGAAAGAGTCCCTTCCCTATAGTCACGAATAATCTCTTACTTAAAAAGTAATATGCAAATGTCACTCTATTCGACGATCCTCTCTCTTGGTGTCCTTGGTATCCTCGTACTTACACTCATATCATTCTTCGGGTTCATATTTTCGAAAAGAATACGTGAAAAATTCGGAAAAATACCCTACTTCACCTACCTGAAGATTATCGGAGCGATCGCTATCCTCTCTACGACTTTTGCGATGATCTATCAGCTCTACTTCGATCTCGATGTATGTATACTCTGTTGGTGGCAGAGGATATTCATCTTCCCGATCGATATAGTCATACTCGTGAGTATCTGGAAGAGGATCCGAGGCAATCATATCATCACATGAATTCTCGCTTTTATAGGACTTTTTTTCGCATCATATCACTACTACTACCACTTCATGGGACATGTGATGTGATATGCTGTCTCTATGCCCTGCGAAGTCGGGTGACTCCTGCCAGCTTGCACATCTCATGAGTGAGTACTTATTTTTTGATTCATCACGATACCGTTCATGTCAGTATGAGTACTCCTTGCTATGACTTGGTTATCATTTCTTGCTACAAAAAGTAAAGAATAAACTAAGAGTATTTCTTGCATTTTTTTCTTACTTTCCTACACTCTATTTTAGATTTTCTAATTTTTACTTATGGTCACCAAAAAAACTCTCTCACCAGAATCTATAGAACCATCAATACCTCATGAAAGTTGTAATACGAATAAAAGATGCTTCTGTGGCGTCAGTGCTTTTGGTTGGCTTCGTATCGCTCTTGCGGTATTTCTCATCGTATGAGCTTATACTCTCTGAGTAAAGATGGGTATCGAAAAATGAGTCGCTGGATACGGTAATATGTTTGGATATCGTAATGATACTGGAAAAATAGGAAAATATAAAGATGATCGTGATATGATGCGAAAACGAGAAATATCTGCAGTAACCCATGATATGAGTACTATGGATCCTATGAGTATGAATATGTCTGATATGGGAAAGATGCTCGAAGGAAAAACTGGCGATGCACTCAATCAAGCATTTCTTGAAGGGATGATCCCTCATCATCAAGCTGCAGTCGATATGGCGAAATATCTCGCTGCATCGAATAAACCAGAGCTCGTAAAACTTGGTGTTGATATAATTACCGCGCAACAGAAAGAAATCGATCAGATGAATAAATGGCTCATCGAGTGGGGATATACAAATAGTGGAACTACTGCAAGTGGTATGAATATGGATGATGCGATGCGTGAACACTGCCAGACGATGCCTGGGATGATGGGATGTGAAAAATATAGATAATAAATTTATTTGACTTAATATAAAAATACGTTATATATATTATAACGTATTTTTATGTCTATAAATTCAAAATTAGAGAAGTCCTATGCTGATGCATATATACAGTATATGGAAATCGTACATAGTAAGTCAGAGCCGAATTGGAGAGCATATGAGGCAGAAGCTCAGCTCTGCTATAATAGTCTTTCAAAAGAAGTAAAAAAAATGGTAGATGCCATACTTGCAAACAAATAATTTTCCCAAGTTTAGAGGGTTATTGATACTCTCTCTGGAGATACTCCTCTATCACAACCATAAATTCTCTTCCCACTGTGAGGATATCCTTCCCTTCGAGAGATTTATAATGTTCTCAGCCAACATAAATCTGAAGCTGAGGGGCTTCGGCATCTCCAGGGATGAATATCCCAATATCTGCATGTTTGGCTTCACCGATTCCATTCACGATACAGCCCATGACCGCGATATGTGTACTCTCGAATCCCCTATATTTTCGAGACCATTCAGGCATTTTTTCTCGAATACGTTCTTTCACATATTTCGCGAGGATCTGGAACTTATCTGAGCTCGTACGTCCGCATCCAGGACAGCTGACGATCTGTGGCTCAAAAGCTCGAAATCCCATCGACTGAAGGATATCTCGACATACCTGGACTTCGAGCGACCTCGGAGCACCAGGTTCAGGAGTGAGTGAAACTCGGATCGTGTCACCGATACCCGATTGAAGGAGGATCGAGAGTGCTGCAGCTGATGAACTAATCCCCTTCGTCCCTGCACCAGCCTCGGTAAGTCCCAGATGAAGAGGATAGATGCACCTCGATGCTATGCGCTCGTATGCAGCGATCATATGTTGAAGGGTAGACATCTTCACTGAGACGATGATCTTCTCTGGTAGTAGCCCCCATTCGACAGCTTTTTCTACAGAGAGAATCCCTGACTCGACCATGGTATCGATATAGACATCCTGTGCTGATTTCGGATGGAGAAGTGTCGCATTTGTCTCCATATTCAGATCGAGAAGTTCTTGATCGAGAGATCCTCCATTCACACCGATTCGTACGGGCTTATCATACTTGATCGCGCATGTGATAATCTTGTGATAATTGTCATCATGACGATTGCCTTTTCCGACATTTCCTGGATTCACTCGATACTTCGCTATTGCTCGTGCCATATCTGGATATTTCTCCAGAAGGATATGACCATTGTAGTGGAAATCTCCGACGATGGGAGTCCCGTATCCTTTTTCTCTTAAGATGCGGATAATCTCTGGGGTTGCCTCTGCTGCAACTTCAGTATCGATCGTGATACGGACTATCTCAGATCCTGCATCGGCAAGTTCGATGATTTGAGCGACCGTCGCATCGATATCCCGAGTCGGGGTATTGGTCATGGATTGGATGACGATGGGATGATCTGAGCCAAATGGCACATTACCTACCATGACAGTATGGGTTTTTCTTCGTGGAAAAAGCATGATAAAATGATGAAGATGTATTAATTGTATCGAATAAAGGAAGAAATTGGGGAATATATCTAGTTTTTCTTAAGAATCTCTCCCATATGAGGAAATCTCCATACAGCATCGATGATACGCTTATATCGAGATGGAGAAAGAATAAGACGATAGAGCCACTCAAGTCACAGTTTCTGGAAAAAAAATGGTGCTCGTTTCTGAAGCCCGAGAAGATAATCAAATGATGAGCCTACTGCGAGTCATACTACTTTCGAGTTCTCTGGAAGATAAGAAAATATTTCTGTGAGGATCTTTTCCTGTGTCTTCATCCCCGAACAAGCAAATACATAGTCGATACTATTGAGTCCGATATGATGAGCAATGGCATCAGCCGACATATCCCCGAGAAAGAATACTTGGACGGAGAGACGAGGAAATCTCTCATGAAAAAGATGCATGATTTCTGATTGTATTTTCATCTTCTTTTTTTCGAAATCATTCTCTGGTTTCGTGATACGATAATTATCGATGATGAGAATATTTTTCTCGTTCTCCTGGGCATATCAGACAATATCCATAGTCAGATTACTTCACTGAATCAGCTCACCATATTTTTTCACTATCTGCTTCCGCGAGCAGAAAACCCTCTGGCACGCACGAAAATACGTCTCTCCATTTTGCATCTCTGAAGCGACATACAGTCCATTTCCATCAGGAATAAGATAGTCTGATCGAGAGAGAATCTGGAGAAATGAAGCATCTTTCATCGCCCCCAAAAGCAACTCAGGATTGGGAGTAAAAATGAGAGTAGGCTTTGATGGATGTAAAGTAATCTGGAGAAAATCACGATACTTCCCTTTCCAAAGATGAAGCGAGAGGAATTGCATATATTATTTACGTCCGAAGTCATCATCATACCGAGTGATATCATCTTCTCCTGTGTAATCACCGCACTGGACTTCGATGATGACGAGTGGCTCAGTCCCAGTATTCGCAAGTCTATGAAGGTGATGTGCGGAGATATAGCATCATTCATTGGGTCTAAGCATACGGATCTGTTCGATCTTAGAAAAGTCTGGATGACGGATATCGACTGTCGCGACTCATGATACGACGGTCCAGTGTTCACTCCTCTTCGTATGAGATTGGAGTGAGAGTCTCTTCCCTGGTTCGACGACGAGCTTCTTCACCTTATAAAGTGGAAGATCTTCGAGGACATAGTAGACTCCCCAAGGACGATTGCCGACTTCGAGATAACGCCCTTCAGTGAGATTTTTCGGAAGTTCTGAGATTTTTTTGTCGAGATCTTTTTCGTCCGCTTTGTTCTTCACATTCTTGATCATATCACTCGAATTATGCGTCTTGGCACCAAGTCAGTCGACGATACGGACTCCTTCATCTCGACAGAGTTTTGCTTCTGGAATTTCTGAGGCAAATCGATCTCACCCTTTCGTAAAAATAATCTCATCATATTTTCCACTTTTTTTGGCTTCTTCTATGAGGATTTTCAGACTTTCCACTACAGGAGGTGCTTGGTCGATCGAGAGAAAAACTCGATCGACCATCTTCAGCGCTTTCACGACTTCCATACGAAAATTTTCATCCTGAAAGGATTTTACGCCACGCTTGAGCTCTGCTTGATAATCATTATTCACGATGACCCAGAGTTCATCCGCTCATGCTTCAGATTTCGAAAGTTCGAGACATTCGATATGCCCTGGATGGAGAGGATTCGCATACATAGATGTAATAGCGAGAGTCGTCATAGGGAGAAAAGTTACTAGATTTTAGCTTTTAGATAGGACTGATTTTAGCTTTTTTTCGAATTTTTCAAGGGAAAAATCTGTAGCACGGAGGATACAGTCTCGCCTCATATCTCTCCATTGCTCTTCGGTAATAGTTTTCACTGTATGCCTGAGGCTTTCAATCCCAGAGTCACGGTCGAATATATCGATAAGCTTCCCTGTCGTCGGATCATATATCGTCTCTCGGAGTCCTCATTCATTCGCACCGATCACAGGAGTCCCGCATGCCATAGACTCGACTGGAGCCATCCCGAAGTCTTCATCGATCGGAATATATATCGTCGCCGTTGCTCATTGGATAAGATCGATGAGTGCTGCATCATCTGGAGATTCGAGAGCAAGGATATTCGACTTTCCAGCAATTCGATTCAGGATATTCTCTTTTTCTGGATCATTCTTCCCATAAGTGAGGATCAGATACTCTTCGGGCATACCGATAAATGCATCGACAATCAGATCCACTCGCTTCGGTGGAGAGAGACGACAGAAAGAGAGAAAGTATTTTTGAAAATATGTTTTTTTCGGAGTTTCTCCTTCTGGTGTTCGAGAGTCACCCTTGATGCGCTCATCCTGAGTTGGTATGAAGTGATGGATATCCGTCGGTGGATAAAGTATCTCACTCTCTTTTCTACAGAACTTCAAGAGTCGGTCATGTACATTTTCTGAGTTCGTGAATATAATATCGAACTCTTTGAGTTGCTCGATATATTTCTCTGCATGTCGATCGAAGACATATCGAAAGATCGGACGCACAAAAAATGGAATATGAGCAAGATATGATTCGCGAAAGTCGAATAGATAGCGAGGAGGAGTATGACAATAGTATACTTTTTTTGCATCTTTTCGCACATGTACGAGAGCATCGAGACAATTCCCTGAAAAAATCACTGTATCGTATTC
>JAYWFD010000146.1:0-8720 GCA_043778965.1 Candidatus Altimarinota bacterium | reverse complement strand
ATAATAGTCCAAATATCCTTAATACTCCTTCGTGTACGCTCAATATTTCAGCAGGATCTGTTCCTACTGGAGTACCGGTTACTATTGATTGGACTACTACAAATGCAGCTTCGCAGATACTCAATTACCCTACTTATACTGGATCTATCAGTACCTCAGTTTCATCCACTTGAACCGAAACATTTATCCCGCCATATGATGCCAATAGTACAATATCTATCGATACTATCAATGAAATATGACCAAAACAATGTAGCATACAGGTAGTAACGACCAATACAGCGCCCAATATATATGCTACGACGACTACTGGGTCAGAAGATTCTCCTCAAATAGATGGGAGTCTCAGTGGAGTTGATCTGAATCCTGGTGATTCTATCTTTTTTGAAGCATTCGGAGGAAATATGGTACTCAATGGAACGGTAAATATAGACTTATCCGGAAGTTTTCAGTATTTCCCAAATGCAGATTATTGCTGAAATGATGATTTTAGTTTTCGTGCTGCAGATCAACTTTGACATTATGCAGACCCAGTCAATCATACGATCCAAGTAGATTGTATAAATGATGTGCCAGTAGCGATTAATGATACTGGAAGCGCTATCGCGGGCGTGCCACTTATGATCAATGTACTCGCCAATGATACCGATGTAGATACACCCTATCAAGTTCAGACATTTACGATTACCAGTTTTTCTCCACCATCCAATGGTACTCTCTCTATCAACCTCAATCAGCTCCAGTATACACCGAACTTTGGATTTAGTGGAACAGAGATATTCTCATATCGTATGATGGATCAAAGCGGGGCACTCTCAAATAGTGGTACCGTCACAATCGTTGTCACTATAGCCAATACCCCACCTACAGTCACAGGTACAGGATATACCTTCAATGAAGATACTCCTCTTTCATGAACTCTTACATGATCTGATAGTGAAGGCGATACGCTCACCTATACTGCGTCCACACTTCCGATACATGGATCACTCGTCCTCCTTTCGAATGGCTCCTTCACTTATACTCCTGCTCTCAATTATTTTGGACCAGATTCATTTGATTTTAGAGCCAATGACGGGGCACTCTCATCTTCTCCAGCGACAATATCTCTCACTATTGACCCTGTTGCCGATGCTCCAGTAGCTGTAAATGATAACTACTCTCTCAATCAAGATACGACTCTTTCTATACCAGCCATGAGTAATGATAGTGATGTAGACTCTACGATATTATCTTTTACCGGATATACCAATCCTTCGAATGGGACGATCAGCATATCTGGAACAGGATTTGATTATACTCCGACTGCCGGATATATAGGTGGAGATAGCTTCACGTATCGACTCATCGATGAGGCCAGTCTGACTTCGAATCTTGCGACTGTCATACTGAATGTGATATCGACGAATACTCCTCCGACCGCAAATTCTGGAAATCTGAGTCTGAGTGAAGATGGAGTACTTTCAGGTGCAGTGACGGGGACTGATCCAGAATGAAGCACCCTGACTTATGTCATGGATATTGCGCCGACACAAGGTACATTCTCTCTTTCGGCGACGTGACAATTTGTCTACACTCCAGCTCCTAACTATTTCTGATCTGATTCATTTGTATTCCATGTTTCTGATGGTATACTTGATTCATCATGAGCTACAGTCAATATCACGGTAAATAGCGTCAATGATACTCCTATCGCAAATACGCTCAGTTTTACAGCTACAGGAAATAGCATGGCAAGCAGTGGTTATTTTTATACAGGTATACTTACAGCTTCAGATATTGAGTCAGTAGGACTCTCATTTACTACAGCGACTCTCCCGACAAATGGACTTCTCACACTTTCATCTACAGGAGTATTTACATACCTGCCAGCAATTTGATATATAGGTTCTGATAGTTTTACTTTTACAGCTTTTGATGGAAGTGCGACGAGCACAGCAGCGACTGTGAATATTACTGTAGTGAATAATGGTGTGATTATAATTCCGGTACTTGATCATTTTACTATTACGGCTCCAACGACAGCATATGTAGGTCAACCATTTACAGTAAGCATACTAGCAAAAGATAATTCCAATGCTACAATCGTAGGATATACGGGTTCTATAACGCTCTCTTCATCTACAGATACGTGAGCAACTCTTCCAGGATCCTGAGGCCCTATAGTCTTCACGGCTCTTGAGAGTGGTACAAAAACTTTTCTCAATGGAGTGAACTTCACGCAGACATGATCTATGATGCTTACCATCCAAGACACTTTGCTGAGTATATCAGGAACTGTAGTGATTGCGGTATCAGTCGCACCACCGCCAGTAGTCATGCCACCATCGAGTGGATGAGGTGGAGGAGGAGGACAGAGTAGTCCAGCAGTAAGCTATAATATAGTGACAACCGTGAGTACTTGAGTAGTAAACGAGCAGACAAAACCTATACCGTTGCCGAAAGATCCTGTATTTAATTCAGCACCGACAAGCCCTCCTGAGACAGTATTTATCATGCAAGATCCAACTGGTCTTCTCGGACAACTCTTCCTCACCAATCGATATATGGGAGGAGCTACTCCGGTCATACCCGAAGAGAATACTTGAAATGAAAATGATCCTCAAGCATGAAATAATCAGGTAGCAACTACCATCATCGATTCTCTTGATTCAGTTATTCTTGATGAGTTTGAGGGTCCTGTCATTCTCCGTCAAATAGCTCGATTATTTATCCAAGAAGCATCATGGAGCGATGATCCTATAAGTCTCTATGAATATGGGATAGCGAAAATAGAGCTTATCCAAGCTCCTGACGATTCTCGAATTGCTTATACTCGAGAATATATACTTCGAATCTTTGAGCAAAAAAAGAAGCGCTATGAAGATGAGGTCTATCGTATGACATATAGTCGTTTTGAAGATACGATGAATAGTGCGAGTGAGGATATAGAAAGTCTGGATTTCTAGAAGATTTTATCCACGAGAAAAATGTGTCTTAAAATAGGCACATTTTTTCTTTATAGGACAAGTTTCACATTTGGGATTGCGAGCCGTGCAGTGATATCGTCCAAAAAGGACAAATGGATGATGAAGAATACGTTGTTCCTCCAAAGAGAATATTTTTTCTATGCATGTATCTGTTTCATTTGGAGTTTTTGTCATGACTATTCCTATGCGATTCATGACTCTGTGGATATGAGTATCGACTCATACATAGGGCATATCATAGAGTACTGAGAGCACGACTTTCGCTGTTTTTATCCCGATACCAGGAAATGTTTGAGCAAGTTTTAGATCATTGGGAAGTATGCCATTGTACTTCTCTGCAAGTAGAGTTCCAGTTTCTTTAATGAATCGCGATTTATTACGAAAAAAATTGACATATCGAAGGTCACTCTCTATCTCATCCTGGGATAGCTGTACAACGTCGATAGCTTCTCGTACTTTTGCAAAGAAAGGAGGAGTCACTCGATTTACTTGTTTGTCGGTTGTCTGAGCAGAGAGTATGACCGCACAAATAAGCTGGAAGCTCGTATCATAATCTAGCTCAATTTTTTTTCCTCAGTAGAGCTCATAGATTTTTCGTATAAGTGGATTCCATTTACTTAACAGCATATTCAAGAGTGATTTCTGGATAGATAATCGAGAGATTTTTATTGCATATTCAAGGATCTCTACAAGAAAAAATCTTCCCAGGAATTCGAGCATCAATGTATATATATTTTCCTGAGATGATATCTTGACGGTATGAGTCTATATACCTCTTAAGACTCAAGAGTTGTATACGGAGATGATTATAACTTTGAGCTTCTCAGGATTTCTTCGTAAAATCCTGAAGTGTGAAGAGTATACGGACTTTGTTTTTGAGTATGATGTGAAGTTCATTCTCCTTTTTTAAGTAGATGATATTCCCTACAGGTAAATCTGCCCATGTCTCAGAGAAGAGATCAATAGTTTTTTTTATTACTTGTGCCTCAGACTCTCCGAGAAGTTCGCGGTAATCAAGAAGTATATCATTATTGAGGTTTGTGTCGATATAGCTCAGAGCATATTGTGGTGTTTTTTCGAGATGATCCTCTGGTATGAGGATTCCATTTTCTGTCATTCACCATTTTTTTTCACGAATACTCGGTATAGTCACTTCAAATATTATAGGATAGCCGGAGAGAAGTATTTTTATATTATTGGGATAGAGGCGATCTATGCGGATGAGAGAGATATTTTTTTGATATTTTTTGAGAGAATTTGCCACTTCTTTCTCATCGAGGAAGAATATATTTTTTCCATAGAGATCTTCCACGCTTCTATAAGCTATAGGAGTATCTATACCTTCATCAAGTCATTCAATAAGGATTTTTGATGGACTGATAAGAAAATATGGTGAATATACTATGATATATATACAAGCTCATATAAGGAATAATCCTATATATCTCAGATAATATTCTTGATTAGAAGTGATATCGCGCGTTATTTGGATCTTGTCTTGGAGGAATCGAGAAAATGGAGACAGTCTCTCACCATCCTTTCGAAATATATTCCACTTTCATCTGGTAGTTTCTGGTAGACGATCACGAAAAAGATATTTTTGATTTTTTTCTTTTTGAGTAGAAGTACGAAACTTCCGATTTTTATACTGTTTTATGAGATTACGGATTTTCGTGAGAGAGACCATATTGATTATCGAGAGATTGTATGAGAGAGAGGATATCTGCAGTTGATCTTTGATTTTTTGCTATCCGGAGTCGGATATAGGGGATTTTCCTAAGAGAGAAATCTTTTCCTATTCGTTTTCTAATATGCTCTACGCAGGGAGCAAGAAAATGAGGAAGATCCTTCTCCTCGAACTGAGAAGATACAGATATATCTGCATATTCATAATCCTCACTGACTATCGCATCGATGACACTGATCATACCAAATGAGTGAGGTCGGAGTTGCTCAAAAGCGAGGATATCTTGACCCGCATAAGTACGTAGGGCGTCAGCAAGGCGTTTTTGTCGAATATTCATGTTGAAAAATAGGTTTTTGTTCGGCAATAAGTATAAACAAAATATCTAAAAAAGAAACTTTTACTCGATACATTTTTTGAGATCTTCCTTGAGTGTTCATTCGAAGGAGAAATCTTGCCCAAAAAGCGTAAAATTTAGTCTCCATGCATGGAGCCACTGACGAGTAAGTCCATATTTTTCCTCGGCTTCTTTATTCATTTTTTCATTTCCATATTTCGTATCCCCAAGTATTGGATAGCCTATCGAGGCAAGATGGACTCGTATCTGATGTGTCCGTCCTGTGAGAAGGTCGACTTCCAGGAGTGTATATTTATCAGCAAAGTATCACCTATTGATAAATTTCGTTTTAGCTATTTTTGGATTAAGTGGATCTTGTACTGTCATTTTTTTACGGTCATAGGGGTCTCGTCCTATAAATGACTCGATATATCCTTCCCCATCTTTCACTTTTCCGATGACAAGAGCAAGATAAGTTTTCTCTATCGTTCTTTTGGCGATCTTGAGCTGGAGAGCATGCATAGCCTTATCATTTTTTGCGATGATTATCACGCCACTAGTATCTTTATCGAGGCGATGGACGATACCAGGACGCTCTACTCCATTTATGATTGATGGATTTTTATATTCTCCATCATCTGTTCGAACTCAGAGAGTTTTGAAGTGATGGAGGAGGGCATTCACAAGAGTTCACTTTCTTCACCCTTCTCATGGGGTAGGATGAGTATTAATCCCAGCATCTTTATTGATGATCGCGAAATCATCGTTCTCATATACGATATCGAGAGGTATGTCTTCAGCCTCAAGAGTCATATTTTCGATTTTCCAAGAAATCTCGATTACATCACCGCGATAGATTTTTTTATTTTTATTAAAGCTCTCATTATTACAAGTGATCTTACCCTCTTCGATCATCTTTTGGATATAGCTGCGTGATTTCTCAGGAAAGAGAGCCGATAGGTAGGTATCGACTCTTCGAGTTTCCCTTGGATCTGCTAGGACACAAAAAAGTGAGATGGAGTAGTTATTGGATGATCGCATTATTCTTGAAAACTCTCCTCGAGAGCTTCTATATTTTTATCGAAATTTTCTAAGAGAGTTTCAGAAGCTTCATCGATTTTTTCGAGCTTCCGAGAGAAGACTCCTGAGCGAGATTCAAGTTTTTCTTGTATAGGATTTTTGCAAGCTTCAGAAGCATTTGTGATGATTTTGATCTCTTCTTCTTTGAGCATGTGCATACAAGAATAGTATCGATTTTTTCTTTCTACTGCAGCTTGGAGCTGGAGAGCTGCTTTGCTGGCACCACAAGAAAGACTATCAAGGAAATTTTTGTTTGCATGAAAAACAGCATCAAAATCAGCACGAGAACGGACGTCAGTGTATTTTCCATTTCCACTCTTAGCAATATTTATCAGCTCTTGTTGGGCTCATCATTGTACATTGAATCCTATAACATCGATATACATGCCTACAGTAGAAGTGATATCTTTGGCAGTTCATACAGGATTTCCATCACATGTTTCTTTTCCATCACTGATGAGGAGTATGATATTTCTATCATTTGATGTAGCATTCTTTCGCAGAAATGATTCTGCAAATTTCAGGGAAGCATCGATAGGAGTCCATCCATTTGGTTTCAGTGAACGTATCTCAGAGATGATCTTCTCTTTTCCGTCTCGAAATTCCCCAAGTAATGCTATCCCTTTACAAGAAACTTCTTTCCCAGCATCACTACTGTCTCATGCTTGTCCATAGATTATCACTCATCAGGATACATCACTATCGAGGGAATTTATGTATTCAGAAATCTTCTCTTTTGCTATATCGATCATAGTTTCAGATCCGATTTTTACTCCCATACTTCATGAAGTATCGAATATGATAGCGATATTTATATGAGGTTTTTGGTTTTTTATAGGCATGCAAGTATCTATGCTTGGGTAATCTACGAAGCAGCCATCGTAGACATTACCATACTTCTTGAGAAGATTCTCATACTGGAGATCACAACTTGAGACATCGATATCAAATTCTCATTCGCCTTGTGAGCGTCATTCCCCAGTGATTTCTAGTCTTTCGTCACTTATATTTACAGATGCTTCGCTTGTTCCGAGTGAAACTCCAGATTCTGTGATCTCGACTGAAGCTCATGGAGTTTTCACACTCACAGTGTTGCCATCGATTTTCACAGAACTTTGTGTAAAATTGGAATTACATGATCATAGTATACAGAGGCAAAATATCCAAATAGTGGAGGAAATTATTTTCATAAAAGTATTTAATCGCTAGTATAGCTATTTACTGGACCTGAATATTCCCAACCCTTGTCACTGATTTCATGAGTGGTCGTCGGTGTAGTGTATCGTATCTTTCCATTTTCGATGATCAGACTCGTCGGCGGTGTTGTATAAATCACGACTCAATCTTTCTCTCGAAATGATGTCGTCGGTGTACTATAGAGTATCTCACCATTTTTCTGAGAAAGTGTCCGAGTAGGATCTGTAAAAATAGATACATTACCTTCTTGTTCCCAAGAAATAGTAGGACTTTGGTACTGAGTTTTTCCAAGAGTATAGTCTTTTTCCCATGATGTCGTCGGATTGGACCAAGACATATGAGTATCGCTATATTCCCAAGTTTCAGTCGGAGTGCTATATCGCATCGATGTAGCAAAAACTATGGATACGAGCGATCCATTCAAGAAAAGAACAAGGAGAAAATATTTAGTCATAGAAATGAATGTATAACTTCAAGATAAGAAAAATAGTCGAAAAATCAAAATTAAAGTGTCTAATAAAAAGCCGACTGATAGATGTCGACTTTCTAGATTTTAAGGATATATAAGGGGAGGATACTTTTTGAACAGCAAAAATATTATTTTTTCAAAGTTAACGCATATAGCAAGTATACCTATCAGGATTTAGAAGACTATGAAAAAATCAACCTTTTGAACTAAATCATTTATATTCGTAACTTCATCCAGACGTAGAACAGGAGATACGTTTATACAATGGTACACTAAACAATACTAATGCTAAAAATATTAATGCTAAAATACTAATTATAACTTTTGTTTTCATGTTAATCTAGTTTAGTGAATTAAATAACCTTTCTCTCATATCCACAGATTTCATCCTCAGAAAAGAATCGAGCGATTTCTGTAGTAGCATTTTCTATTGAGTCAGAAGCGTGGATAAGATTGTAACGGATAGTGAGCGCGAAATCAGCACGGATTGTTCCCATGTCTGCCTGAGCTGGGTCAGTCGCACCACAGAGCTGTCGCATACCACCGACAGCATTGTCCCCTTCGACGATCGCGAATACCACTGGGCCCATAGTCATATAGGCGACGATCTCAGGGTAGAACGGCTTACTCGTAAGATGACCATAGTGTTCATCGAGCTTTGCCTGAGTGACATTTGCCATCTTCATAGCTACGATCTTGAGTCCACGAGCTTCGATGCGAGAGAGTACTTGTCCGATAAGACCACGGTGGATAGTATCAGGCTTCAGGATGATAAGTGAACGTTCTGCCATAGAAAAATAGATGAAAAAATAATAGTAAAAAAAGTATATAGAAATACCTAAAAAAGCAAGTTTTTGCGAAAAATATTAAAACCCGCTCTGTAACTCCAGCATCCTAGAGTAAATCCCTCATTTTGCAACTAGTGTTTTGTGATCTCAGCTCTCGATGACTTCCCCTGCTTCTATGACGATGATCTCATCTGCC
>JAYWFD010000145.1:0-8724 GCA_043778965.1 Candidatus Altimarinota bacterium | reverse complement strand
GAAAAATATCTCCCACTCTTTCGAGACGAAACCGTACCGCTGCGACTTCGATGATCGTATCCTTATGCGGATCGAGTCCAGTGGTTTCAAGGTCGAGTGCGACGAATGTGTAGTCATGGAGATTCATAAGGTTACTTTATGAAAAATACCCGAAAAGTCGAAGAGAAGAAAAAAGGTGAGTTGACAGATTGTATTTTTATAAAATAAAATTGACTTTCTCTCTCTCTCTCTCTCTTAAAATCAACATAGTTGTAATTTTTCACTATTCTTCGTATGTCTGAAGTATTCACGATTGCTCATCTTGATGACGAAAGTATTTGGGCTTGTAGTGTTAAAAGAAATCTTGCAGAGATTGGTACAAAGAGTCGAACAAACATTGAACTTATACAGGCTGATAATCTAGAGTTTTTTCTTTATTGAATACAAAATAGAGCCCTATCTGCTATTATTTTGGATGGAAGATTCCCGCTCGTTCCCTGATGAGATACAGATCTGAATCTTACTCATGCGGTTGATTGAATTCAATCCAGCGGATTTGAAAGCATACCTATTTTTGTTCTTACTTCGGAAATCCCAAAGATACGGGACTCTCGTGTTCGAAAGTATTTCCAAAAAGGAAATACTTTCGAGACGTTAAAATCTATCTTAGGAACAATAGATGCACTCAAGTAAAAAACTTTCTCAGTAAAAAATCATCTCAAATTTGAGATGATTTTTTACGTTTTATACAGAATTAGTTCTTTGGCATCTTATTGCGGAGAAATGCAGGGACGTCGTAGTCATTCTCTGGAGTGGGAGTATTATTTGGCATACTCGTCTGTCCACTACTTCGACTTTGTGAGAATCCTCCACTTGGGTGTTGCTGAGTATTTTTTTGGAAGATGCTACTCGATCCAAATCATCCACGAGACATTGCACCAAGTTGAGCATTGGTCTCTTCAGAGAATCCTGTCGCTATGACCGTAACCTTGATCTCTCATGTATACTTCTCATCTATCGAAGTACCAAAGATGATATTCGCATTGGGGTCACATGACTCAGTGATCATGCGAGCAGCTTCATCGATCTCGAACATCGAGAGATCTGTACCTCCAGTGATCGAGAGGAGGAGTCCTTTCGCACCATTGATCGAGAGCTCAAGAAGGGGTGACTCGATAGCACCACGAGCCGCCTCGATCGCACGATTTTCGCCGCTTCCATAACCGATACCCATGAGTGCTGATCCGGCATTTTCCATGATCGATCGTACATCTGCAAAGTCCACATTGATGAGTCCAGGATGCGTGATGAGATCAGATACACCTTGTACACCTTGCTTGAGGATCTCATCTGCGACGTGGAATGCTTCGAGAAGAGGAGTCTTCTTATCGATGATCGAGAGGATCTTATCATTTGGGATCGTGATGAGTGTGTCTACTTTTTCACGAAGTTTCTCGAAGCCATCGAATGCTTGACTACTCCTTCTTTGTCCTTCGAAGGCAAAAGGTTTTGTCACGACTCATACGACGAGAGCACCGAGTGATTTTGCGATCTCAGCGATGACAGGCGCAGCACCAGTGCCAGTACCACCACCGAGTCCACACGTGATAAATACCATATCTGCACCAGTGAGTACTTGCTTGATTTCTTCACTTGATTCTTCTGCAGCTTTTTTTCCTGTTTCAGGATTCGCACCGGCACCCAGTCCCCGAGTGGTCGCACGTCCGATATTTATACGAGTTGGGGCTTTCGAAGTGAAGAGAGCCTGAGCATCAGTATTGATAGCGATAAATTCGATACCCTCGATACCAGATTCGATCATCCGATTGACGGCATTGTTTCAACCACCTCATACTCACACGACTTTAATATTCGCTATTGGCGATATATACCCATTTACATTTACCTCTACGTGACTCTGTGGAGCCATAGGAGGTTGTGGAGATGAGCTTGGCATGTTTGTGCGAAGAAGCTTTTTGAGTCGGTCTTCACTTGGATTGGTACTAGACATAGGAGGAAGGTTAGATATTAGATATTAGATTTTAGAATTTAGATGAGCAGAGAGAAATAGGAACATCTGTTTCCGTCATTCTGACGAAGGAAGAATCCATATTGCTGGATACTTCATGCCTCAGTATGACGGAGGCGATATTTTCTCAAGCTTACGGAATAAATTTTTTCAGAAGTGCCTTGAGAGAAGAGAGACTCTTTCCGGGAGAAAAACTAAATTTGAATGGTTTTTTTGCGGTACCATATTTTTGTGCAAGAAGAAGAGTTCCTACGACCGTCGTATAAATCGGGTCAGAAATAGATGTCCCACTGATGCCATCTACTTGCTCTGGTACACCTATACTTGCAGGAAGACGAAGGTAGTCACGAGCAAGATCGGCGAGTCCTCGCATTTTTGCCCCACCACCAGTGAGTATTGCTCCCTCTGGAAGCATGCCATCACGACCGACATGTTTCAGTTCCATAGTGATATGATGGAATATCTCTTCATATCGAGCACGGATAATATCATTCATGAATTTTCGAGAGATGGTGATAGTATCTACAGTAGATATTTTCGAAAGATCGATTTCTTCATCATAATCAGTCGCCATTCCGTCTCCAAAATTAAGATCTCCATATTCGAGCTTGAGTCGTTCAGCTGTATCGATAGAGATACGAAGTCCAAGTGCGAGATCACTCGTCACATGTTCACCTCCGATAGGTATGACAGCGGCATATATAAGTGCTCCTTCTTCATAAACAGCCATATTGGTTACACTACAGCCTATGTCTACAGCTACGACACCGAGTTCGCGTTGACGACGAGATAACATCGCTTCACCCGATGCGATGATATTCGGGTAAGTATCCATGATTTCTACACCGACATCATGGACTCACTTTTGTATATTCGAGAGAGTATTGGCACTGATAGAGATTATATGACTGCGTACTTCGAGTTTTTTCCCACTCATTCCGACAGGATTTTTGATTCCATTCTCGAGGTCGAGAGAGAAGCTTTCAGGAATTACCTTTAAGATTGTTCGATTCATAAGGTCTACTCCATTTTGACTGATATCGAGTGCTCGATTCACATCATCCTCAGAAACATCGAGTCCCGCTACTGCGACGATACCAGACTTGCGAGTGATATCGATATGGATTCCAGATACTCCGAGGCATATATGAGAAGCTTGCTCTCCTGTCATACGCTCAGCATCACCGAGTGCGATATCGAGATCCGCTTTAAATTGTTCCATGTCGAGGATATTCCCCTTACGGATTCCACGAGATTCTGAGACTCCGATCCCGAGGATACGAAGTTTCTTCTCATCAGTCCATTCGCCGATGACGGCTTTAATCTTCGAGCTGCCTATATCTATGGCTACAAGTTGTTCTCCAGATACCATATATTGTAGTGAATTAGAGGATGTATAAAGTTTGTGTACTGCCTGAAAGTCTTCTGGAAAAGGATACGCGTATTTCGTAGGGAATGTATAGGAGACATTATATAGTGGAGTACCCTTTTTACAATCTCTATTTCTCATTCTGCGTATACACATTTTGTACTTCTCATGTTTTACAAAACTTCTTTTTTCGATACACTGGGGCTCATTCGGTGTGCAAAACTTTTTATGATCAAAACCTTTTACATCAAAACCTTCGGTTGTCAGATGAACTATGCTGATAGTGAAAAGATCCATATGATCCTCATGTCAGCATGACTTCGTAAGGTTATCGATCCGACGAAGGCAGATATCGTCGTCATGAATACATGTTCTGTAAGGCAGAAGTGAGAAGATCGAGTATTTGGTTTTATGAGAGAGGTAAGTAAATCTTATAAAGATAATAACACCCAATCACCACTTTTTGGTATCACAGGGTGTATGGTGCGGAAGTCAGGAATAGCACGACGCTATATCGATCTCAAACACTATAAACGGCATGGCACTGAGAAGATAGCATTGCTCGAATCATCAGATGCTCTTCGCAATTATGATGATGAGCTCTTCCTACGTTCGCCACTGATCGACTTCACCTTCCGGATAGAAGAAGTCTCTTTTGTCACGAAGATACTCTCTCTTATTTCTGGAGAAGATATCGGTAATGATGCGAAGTTCCATGAATACCTCCAAGTGAAGCAACTCCAAGAGAATCCATCAAGCGCGAACATCATCATCCAGACGGGATGCGATAATTACTGTACATTTTGTATCGTGCCACATACGCGAGGTCGAGAAGTGAGTCGAACGCAAGATGAGATACTAGCAGAGATCCAAGAAGTCATATCGAAGTGAACTAAGGAAGTCACATTGCTCTGACAAAATGTGAATAGCTACGGAAAAGAAACTCGAGGTAAGCTCTGGAATAGTGAAGAGCTTACATGGACGAATAAAGATGTGAAGACTCCCTTTCGCGAATTATTAGAGAAAATAGACTCTATTGAATGACTCGATCGAGTACGATTCACGAGCTCGAATCCACATGATATGACTCGGGATATCCTCGATGCTCACTTCGACCTTCCTGCTCTCTGCCCTTATCTGCATTTCGCTCTCCAGTCATGATCTAATAGAGTACTAAAGAGAATGAATCGTAAACATACGTACGCTGACTTCAAGTCTCAGGTAGATTATCTACGATCCCGTGATCCGCTCTTCTCGATCTCGACCGATATCATCGTCGGATTTCCATGAGAGACAGAAGAGGAGTTCCAGATGACTGCGAATGCTATACGAGAGTGTCAGTTCGACTATGCTTTCATCGCTCGATACTCGGCTCGTACTGGGACGACTGCAACCAATCGGTTCGAGGATGATATCTCGCCGAGTGAAAAAGCTCGAAGATGGACAATCCTGAATGATATCCTGCGTGAGACGGCTCAGTCTCGTAATCTCCTCATGGTCGGTAGAGTCGAAGAAATCCTGATATCCTGAGAGTGAAAAGATGAGACATGGGTGGGGCGAACTCGGAACTTTAAGGAAGTTTTTATTCCGAAAACTTCTGATGTGAAGATAGGAGACCTCGTGAAAGTGAAGATTACGGAGAGTGATGGGTGGGTGTTGAGGGGGGCGGGTCGAGCAGTTTAATTACTTATTGCTTCCAAGATTTGCTCGTAGAAACGGACAACCTCTCTTATTAAAGAATGGAATACCTGTACATCTGTTGATTCAATTGAAACTCCTAGCCTTTCTTTACAGTTGAGATATTTTTCATCAAAACTTGATTGACTTAAGTGTGAGTGAAGTTGTCTTAAATCATTAAGTACATATAGTGGTGAAATTATATTATTTGAAGGGCTTATATTTAGTATTTTTAAAGTAAATATTTCGATTAGTTTAATTCATCCTTTTTTATCTCAATCGGGTTTATGTAATTCCTTACTATTATCTAGATTATTTTTGAGATAAGTATACAGGTTTGAAACATTAATTGATTCAATTAGTGCGGAATTCAATTTTAAGTAGGCATCAAAAATTTGTCATCTATCGTTTCATACTGGATGTTTATAGGGTATTTTTAGGCTATCTAATGTGTCAATTCAACTTAGAGTGAATAAAAATTTTTTGAGAAATAATTTCTCGAAAGTATTCTTTAATTCGAAAATTTTTCATTCATTATCTGATTCTGTCCAGCAAGCCTCTATTTCATTAAAGTAATAATCTGAAATAACATCATGATCTGACTCGATATTGTAGGCGAGAAGTATTTTTAATATTTTAGAATTTTCTTCTCAATGTAGATCATCATAAATATCTCATAGCCAACAGAATAATTTTCAGTTTCTATTAATTCAAAATCAATGTGTAAGTATTGGCTCATTATCTTTATATATATGTACTCTAGAAAAACTTGTTAGTGATACTTTATATTCTGTAGAATGATTAAAATTATTCAAAACTTCTATATCAAAAAATACAGGAGTTAGGTAACCAATATTCCAAGGTCTTCTTAGTCATGGTATAAAAAAGTAATCAAATTTATCAAATTTGAATCAAAGTGAGTCATAAGGTGAGAAATTAGCAGCTTCAGGATCAATATCATTTTCAAGAATATATTTAATGGGAATCTGAGTTTTCTTAGGATTTGCATTTAAATATGTTATTCATTTTTCTCTGAATTCATTAGGATCTATTAGATAAGCATATAAATCACATTTTTCACAACCAATTCTTGGAATTTTTATAAATCAGTATCTTTCTTTGATTCTTATTTGAAAGTCTACTATTGAAAAGAATCAATATTCTCAACAACTATCACATTGTAAGGGATTTTTTGATTGATGCTGATTTGCAATTTTTGGCATAATAATTTCTTATTTGATAAATAGACATATTATATACTATTGATATACGATTTTTTGTAAATTCACAAAATGACTCTAATCCTCCTCTCTCTCTTCATCTCTTAATCCTTCCTCATTGCTTTTCTCCCTATTTCTCTATAATAGAACTGATTATTTCCTCACTTTCTCTCTATGTTTGATATCACCTCTTGGGTCCGAGAAACGATATTTCGACGACCGAAGCTCGCCCCAAGCATAGCAGGAGAAGAACTCTCCGAGAAACAAACAACAAAGATGGGATATTTCCTGCTTTTCTGTATGTTCGTCGCGATCATGTCGACGGCGCAGTGGACTCTCTCTATTATCAGTGGTATTCCAGAGAGACCGACGCCACTTCCATCTTGTGTCTCTGAGATGCTTCGAGCATTTGATAAAGAGAGTACGAGCTACAATTATAACTCGTATAGTTATGGATATGATTATGCAGGGTACAATAGCTGTACTCTCACTTCGGTAAATCCAAAGTATGATCTCTCGAGTGAGTTCAAGACTCTCGAGTGACCACTGAGTCAGTTAAATGAGTATTTCACGACACTCTCTCGTCTCGAATCTGAGAAATCACAAGCAACCTATCGACAGCAAAATAATCGGGAAGACTACAATACTTCGCTTTCTGAGCGTGCCGTACAAGAACAAAATCCGATCTATGATGCCAATGGTATAAGACAAGATATCACGACTACGAGAAGTAATATAGCGAATGCTGATCTTCAGATAACCAATACTAAGCAAGCTATAGAGTCTCTGCGTACTCAGTATGCCCCTCAGGTATCAGCCCTGAAGTATGCCTATGAATGAGCAGAATCTGCATATATACGAGCAAATCTCCTGTATCGTATGTTCATCGCTCTCCTTTCCCTTGCATTTTCTGGCTTGGTTTTCGCGGTACTATACAAGATGTATGTAAGAAGAAAGCTCGAGAATAGCCCGCATACCATCATCTTTTCGGTTGCTACATTTGCCTATGGACTAGTACTCCTTCAGGTACTTCTCTTGTTTCTCTGGGATATCCTTCCTCACACGTTTCTCGAGTGGCTCCTCGGGATTATATCACTCTTTACTCCGCTTCTTTTTCTCGTGCAGTTTCTCTGGCCAGTTATCATCGTTGCTGTATTTGGGTTTCTCGTATATCGCATCCAAAAAAGACTCTACTCTCCACAAAATATCATAAAACGCTTTGTAACTGATAAGAAGTGTCCCAATTGTGGAAATGCTGTCGATATGACAAAGCCATTTTGCCCTCTCTGTGCTCATGAGATTCACATACATTGTCCTCATTGTCATGAGCTTACGATGAAATGAATGACGTATTGTTCTAACTGTGGAGGATCACTTCCCAAAGATGATATATTACAATCTTCGCATGCTCACACTATAGCTGATGATCTTGCGAAAGAGATAGCTGTTATTTCCGTAGAAGGGTATACGGGTGTGAAATTTATCCTTCTTGATGAAACATCATTTATCTCGAAAAGAGAGACGATCGTACGACTCGCACTTTATATGACGAATATTATAGGGAAGACGATATTTGCTCCTGGTGAGTTCACACCATATCTCGAAAAAATCCTTGCTCAAATCGATAAAAAATGAATCAGCCAAGCTGAACTTGATAGAGTCCTTGGAAAAATACAGACATGGGTAGAAGTTGGATGAAGTGTAGAATTTCTCGAGAAATAAGAATGACTAACATAGTATTCATACTTTTCATACTTTACTTTTTTCTCTTCCTCTATTCTCTACGAATACGGGATAACTCTATCGTGGATGTATTCTGGGGATTTGGATTTATGATCATCGCGGTGATCTCATTCTTCCAGTCAGAGAGAGCGATACCACAGATGCTTATCACAGGACTTATACTCCTCTGGTGAATCCGGCTTACTTCGCATATAGGATTTCGAAAATTGAAAGAGTGAAAGGAGGATCCTCGCTACGCGAAATGGCGAGAAGAGTGGGGAAGTGGGTGGTACTTCATGGTGAAGTCATTCTTCCAGGTATATATACTCCAGATGGTACTCATGCTCGTCGTCGCAATGCCGATACTTGTGGTGAATGGTATTGTCATTCCTGCGGATGCAGGAATCCAGTTTTTTGATGCTGGATTCCGGGACAAGCCCGGAATGACAGAGCAGATATTCATCATTTTTTGAATTCTTATTGCACTTTTTGGACTCATATTCGAGACCGTAGCAGATCGACAACTTGGAGCATTTCTCAAGATCAAAAAACCAGGACAGATATTCACTACCTGACTCTATAGGTATTCTCGTCATCCGAACTATTTCTGAGAAAGTATGTTTTGGTTGTGAATATCACTCATTTCACTACAATACTCATATCTTGGACTCATCGGTTGGATCACGATCACATGTCTTCTCCTCTTCGTCTCATGAGTTCCTCTTCAG
>JAYWFD010000144.1:0-3315 GCA_043778965.1 Candidatus Altimarinota bacterium | reverse complement strand
TGTATCATTGTAGGATACCATTTTTTACCCTTGAGGAAATATATAAAAGGGAAAGCGAGAGCCACGATGACGAGCTGTCATCACTCGATACCAAGATTAAATGCGAGAAGCGAAGAGACAAACTTATCTTCTGGGATGCGGATCTCTGTAAGCAGTCCAGCAAAGCCGAGTCCATGAAAGAGTCCGAAGAAAAATATAGCCGCTATCTTCGATGTATTCGTTCCGAGGAATAGCCTTCCTCTGAGAAATACAGAGGTAAATGCTACATAGGCTATAGAAAGCGCTATTATTGGCTCTACTATACGAGAACTAAGTACGAGAAGCCCTGTTCCTGCGAGGATGAGTGTGACACTATGAGCGAGAGTGAAAACCGCTGTGAGCTTTAAGACCTCTCGCCACGAGACAAATATGAGGAGTATAGAAAGTACAAAGAGGATATGATCAGGACCCGAGAGTATATGTCAGACTCAGAGCTTGAAAAAATCGAACATATTATCGAAGAGTGAAGTATTGTCTTCTCGAATAATCTGGAGCATCTCTGCTCATCATGCGTATTTTTCTGCAAATTCTGGGCTTTGCATATCGGCAAATCGCTTGATCTCTTCTGGGGTAGCATTTGGATGGGCTTCTATATATTCTTGTAGTGCTTGCGGGATAAGCTCATGAGCATGAAAGGACAGAGGTACCAAAAAGGATGCTATGAGAATAGCTAACCAGATAAAAAATGTAACGCTATATTTTTTATAGCTTTTCATAGTTGATTACTTAAGAGAGTTGAGTGCATTCTGAGCTTTCCCCGAATCAAGCAGGGAGAAGTATGGATTCATAGTGAGAGCTCTACTGAGATGCTTTCTTGCTTCTTCAGGATTGTTATTCTTGAGCGAAATCATCCCTTGATGGTAGAGTATAAGTGTATCATTTTCTCATAATAGGAAAGCTTTCTCACGAAGACTGAGAGCATCGTCTATACGGTCATTTTTATAGTATGCCCAAGCGAGGTTATCTGCAGCAAATATGTTTGGTCGAGACTCATAGGCTCGTAGAGCTTTCTCAAGAGCTAATTCTTTTTGCATATCATGTTCTAATAAAAAGGAAGAGAATTCAAGATCATTATCTTCGTCAGTTTTAGATGAAGATACGAAACTGAGCTCTGCAAGAGTGAGCAGCTGATTTGAGAGAGAAATATTTCCCTCTCGTGATGCCATATCGGAAAGATCGATAAGGTATTGTGCTATCGGAAGTATATCATAGGCTTTTTGAAAATACTCTTTCGCTTTCGGATAATCATTTTGGAAATAGGCTATTTTCCCCATTCACTCAAGGGCAGGTGGATAATCAGGAACTGTTTCGAGTGCCGAAATAAACTCTCACTTAGACTCCTCTAAGCTCCTTCGCATGATTAACTTCCCGAGCTCTACATGTGTGAATGCCATATTCTCAGGAATCGTATTTCCCATTTTGAGTGCGAGCCTTATACTTTCCTCTGCTCCAGCTCGATCTCCATAGAGCTCTCTGATGTACGCTATACGCATGTGTGAGCTATAGTCAGGACGGATATCTACCATCTTTTGGAAAGCATCGACCGCACCCGTATAATTTCCAAGCTCGATCTCTGAGTCTCCGAGTATTCCTTGGAAACTCGCTTTTGTTGGATTAAGTGCGACAGATTTTTTGATCAGAGCGTTTCCTTCACGAAATCTATGCTGCCCAATAAGTACCTGTGCACGGAGAGCATATATATCGGGATCATCGGGATCACTTCTTTCAGCCTCATTCATAAGAGTTTCTATTTTCGCATAGTAAGAAATATCTGCTGTCTCTCGAATTTTCTGGAGATAGAGATGCCCGAGAGAAATATAAGATAAAATAATATCAGGATTTGATTCTATAGCTTCTTCATAGGTAGTTATTTCCTTATCCACACTGGAAGTCATCTCTTTGGAAGGTTTGAGAGAAGTCGACTCTGCTTTTTGACAGCCACTGAGAAGACTTGTAGACAATATCAAAACTGTTAAGGAAATTGTCCTAAGTGATTTGAGAATCATATTTTAAAAGGAGGAAGATGTACTTAGGTGTGACAACAGGAACTGATTCCTATTGTCACTAAAAGAAAATCTTTTTTGGTAAATATAATACTAATTAAGATATCCTGTTACTTTCTGATTAGCACTCATCTGCCATTCCATGAGAGCACGTTTAGTATATTCACCGAAGTACTTTGTAGGAGTTTTGATATGGAGGAATTTCTTTTCTATCAGAAACTGTTGGAGACATCCTACGTCCCATCCGCTTGCTCCGATCATCATATGTTTAGTGATATTACAGATGATAAGTGGTACATCTGGATTATTTGTCGGAGGTGGATTGACTTGATTCACTACGGTGGTAGTCGTAAAGTTCCCATGAGGAGTACTATCGAGTCCTGCATTTGGAAGTGCAAGATACGGAAACGAGCTTCTGAATTCCTTTTCATTTTTATCCACTCCATCACCGAGTTTGAGACCAGTAGCATCTGCAGTGAACTCTGGATGGAAGAGGGGATATGCAGCTCCTGCTACAGCACGCAGAGATATATCTATCACATCATCGGTGAGACGTCGGCCATTTGGATATCATTGGCTATCAGCACCGAGTACACCAAGACGATTTGGTCTTACTGTTGGTGATACTGCTACATTCAGGCGGAGTTCTTCGGAAGCGACGACATTCGTCGGCTTCGTGAGTTCAGGAATTCCTGTGAGAAATATAGCGACGAGATCATCACGTGCACTTGCAGAACCAAATGCTCCTTGAGGAGGGACTTTGATCCCATAGAGTGCTCCAAGAAGCTTCCCGAGCTCTGGATCAGTGACACCATTCGCGAATTGTGCATCATCTGCTGGTTTTGAACCATTAAAGAGATCTTTTGCACCGAGCGGTACCACCACTTCATTTACCAGTGGAGCTCCGAGACGAGAGACTTGTACCCAGTTTCCAGAGTTATCCTGAGTTCCATTGGTATTGAGTACGCGCGTTCCCATACGAGAAGCGGTCGTCCAGACTCCTATGACGGAGTCACCACTCTTGATATCACTGGGAGTATTTCTCCCTTTTGTCAGCTGGTTTATAGGAATCTGGAGAGCGAGGGAGTGTACGTTAAATCCCTTGGTAGTATTGAGTCCTCCTCAAGCATTCCCTGGGAGTTTGCGTATAGTAAGGAGATCAAAAGTAGCCCCCAGATCTACGAAAAATGGATCATCACTTTGCCCAGCAAATACTTTTATACCACTAGGCAGACCATAGACTGCTTGTGCTTGGAGTGAAGCATAGTTTGGA
>JAYWFD010000143.1:0-3324 GCA_043778965.1 Candidatus Altimarinota bacterium | reverse complement strand
TACCAGCCATCTTCGCGAGCTTCACTCTATCGAGTCTCCATGTATACCCGAGATGAGCAGCTACACTTGCTACAGGCTTATTAGACATACTTGTATACATAGTTGTCTTCATCATCATGCTACCTTCTTTCTGCATCATCATTGAGTCAGACTTCATCATCATAGATGACTCAGTCATCATCTCCATAGCCGAGACCCCGAGGACAGAGGTAGAAAGAGCGAATGCTCCGATCATACCGAGAGATAGAACTTTGTTCATAAAGAAAAAGTAAAAAAATAAGAAGTGCTCTTGCACACAAACAATTCTATCCAATGACATTAAGTCTAGATTAAGAACAAAACCCATCTTTTTTAGTAGTATATTGTAATACGATCCTTCTTAATCTAGACTTAATCTATTATTTTATACTTAAAGAGTACATTCTAATGTTTTTTCTTATGCGAAACTCTCTCTTACTATTATCTGCTTTTATATTTTTTCCATTTTCTTCATTGGCGTATACGAGTACTTCTGTCGAAAACCTCTCACGTATCTCCTATCTTGTGACCCAAGAGGGTGCTACGGAAAAACCTTTCGAGAATATATACTGGGATAACTATGAAGCAGGAATCTATGTCGATATCATCGATGGTACACCGCTCTTCCTCTCGAAGGATAAGTATGTTTCGGATACCTGATGGCCGACATTTTCTCGTCCGATCCGAACCAAAACTCTCCAATATCGCGAAGATACTTCTTCATGAGAAGAGCGGATCGAAGTAGTATCACAGCGTTCAGGGGCACATCTCGGGCATCTCTTCGATGATGGTCCGATCGAATATGCTGGTATACGCTACTGTATAAACTCTGCATCAATCCGGTTTGTCGCGAAAAGTGATATGAAAAAAGAAGGGTACGGAGCATTTCTGCGACTTCTTCGGTAGAGGTCACTTGCATGATCATAAAATCTCCCTACAATCAGTATAATTTTTCCCCCTATGAAAATCCTTGCCATCGATGATAATACAGTGATTTGAGAAAATATCTCTCTGTATCTCAAGTCGAAATGATACGATACAAAAACTGCGAAAAATGGAGAAATCGCATTCGATATGATTCGTCAGGAACACTTCGACTTTCTTATCGTCGATCGGATGATGCCAGAGATCGATGGAGTCACGCTGATTCGCATGCTTAAGGCTCGATCCATCGAGATACCATTTCTCTTTTTGACAGCGCTCGGGAAGCAGATCGACAAGATCGAGGGACTCTCTCTTGGAGCAGATGACTATCTGGTAAAGCCATTCGATCTTGAAGAGCTCTTTCTGCGTATAGAGAATATCATGAAGAGGAATGGTAAAATATTACCACCTTCCTCTAAGGTGAAGGTCTTTGGGTTAGTAGAAATAGATATAGATTCTCAGCTCGTGAAAAAAGAAGGGAATCGTGTCGATCTCTCCCCGAAAGAATACGCCCTTCTCGAAATACTCGTGAAGAATCAAGGGAAGATTCTTGATCGAGACTTCCTCTACGAAGAAGTCTGGGGTGACTATGATGTCTCAGAAAAAATCCTCGACACCATCAATGTTCACATTGCCCATCTTCGTAAGAAGCTCGGAAATGATCTCATAAGAACAGTGAAGCTGGTTGGATATATTATTGATTAATCTTATTTTTATGGCATTTACTACTCGTACGAAGATCACGGCACTCTTTGCTTTCATCGTCAGTATCCTTATCGTACTCTTGAATCTCCTCATCTTTGAGAGCTCGAATGCTGAGTGGCAGTCGAAGAAGACTGAGTATATGAAGGATTCTATGAGCTCGATGCTCTCACCTGAAGAAGCAAAGAAGATGTTCGTCGATCTGCAGATCGAAGATGGGAGTGGAAATATCCTTCACAAACAAGGGGTATTCACACATAGTATGGAACATGAGAGTATCGGGTCATGGATATTCTCTGATCCACTTATCACGATCGCATGAGGACGCGCTTACTACTGGTGAATCGAATCCAAAGCAGATGGATATACCTATAAGACGGTCGATGATGTCACTGATATCATATTTGCGAGAGATATGATGATCGAGCGATCTCTCTGGCTCTCTCTTATCGGACTTCTTCTCATCATTATGATAGGATATTTCTTCTCGGGATATATCCTTCGTCCGATCCAGAATATGAATGAAGCGACTCGAAGATTCTCCCTCTCAGAGAAGATCGAGAATCAGCATGTCGGTATCTATGGTAATATCAAAGATGAAGTCGTCATCCTCGCTCGCTCGCTCGAAGAGCTTTTTGCTCGTGTGAACAAAGAAGCAGAAAGACTCGAACAGTTCTCCGATGATATCGCCCATGAAATCAAAAACAAACTCTTCGAGATTATGAGCTCTCTCGATGTTGCAGAGTCTTCAGGGAATCCTACAGATTCGATCAAAAAGGCAAAATCTCTCCTCGGACAACTCTCGAACGTGGTTGATGCCCTCTTATTTTTTGCCAGAAATGATATACAATCTCCAGAAATGAGAGATATATCGCCTTTTCTTCAGTCATCCCTTGCACGCTCTGATAGTCGTGTATCATTCGTAGAAGAGTCAAAATTAGAGCTTCCGATATATCCAGAACTTTTTCTCACAGCCGTCGAGAATATCGTATCAAATGCTATGAAGTTCACGCCACAGGATGGCACAATTATCGTTACGACTTCATCTCGGGGAATAGCAATATCTGATACCGGCATAGGAATCCCGAAGAGTCACCTTCCTCATATATTCGATCGTCTCTATAAGGTCGATAAGGCTCGTACAGATAGGGCATGACAGTGACTTGGACTTTCTATATCCAAAAAAATCATCGAAGAACTCCATAAGATGAAGCTCTCCGTCACGAGTAAAGAATGAGAAGGGACAACTTTTTTCATCGAGATTCCGCGCCCTTAATCTGGACTTAATGATCTTCCCTAAGATAAGAGATATATCCTATAATCCTTCCATATGACTTCACTCGCACTTCTCTCTTTCTTCGCAGGAATACTCACGATTCTCGCTCCTTGTGTCCTTCCAGTCCTTCCAGTAGTGCTTGCTGGATCTATCTCGGAGAAGAAGTCGTGGTATCCATATGTAGTGACTCTCTCCCTCGCTGGATCGATCATACTATTCACTCTTCTTTTGAAAGCTTCGACACTTCTTATAGATATTCCGAGCGAATTCTGGACGTATCTTTCTGGAGGTATACTTCTCATACTTGGTTTGATCTATATATTCCCACATCTTTGGTCATGGGTAGTCGAGAAGCTCAGACTCTCTCGATCCAATAGCTCTCTCGATAAGGCTCAGGATATATC
>JAYWFD010000142.1:0-3327 GCA_043778965.1 Candidatus Altimarinota bacterium | reverse complement strand
GTCTCAATAAAAAATGAAAACCTGATGTCACTCCTGTATCGATATCCAAAGATATCGAAGTGAAACCTCGACTTGGGAATATCACCCTTCTTATAAATTGAGTCAACGTGAGTAATCTCGATACTCTCAAGGTGAGTCCAAATCTTGGAAAAATCGGACTTCTTTTTGATGCAAGTGCCTCAAGAGCAGTAAGCAATGGGACAATAGTAAAAACAAAATGGGATTTCTGAAATGGAAATATCGTCGAATATGATGGGTCTCCTATACTAGAAAAACAACTCTATGTAAACCCTGAAATGTATAGAGTAAACCTGGAAATCACAACCAATCAGGGAAATACTTTCAGAAAACAAATGCAACTTCTTATACGAGATCCCGCTGCAGTGATATCCTTAGAGAAGGAGACAGCATTTATCGGTGAAGAAATCCCTATGAGTGCAAAGTCATATCTTGCGAATATGACCAATATAGAATATAACTGGGAGATACAAGATATCGAAGCTGGAAAAAAGACGATAACATCAAAAAAGTGAAGTAATTTTAGTTATAAATTCACAAAAGTATGACAATATATCGTCAGCCTCACGACTCGAAGCCCCAATGGAAATGTAGATACAGATAGTCGTGTAATCGTCATAGAATCTCGACCTCCTATTATAAATCTTGATGTTCCTCGTTCGATAAATTCTGAAAAACCAAATACTATATCTTTTGATGCCTCTCGAAGCTATGATCCTGATATAAATAACGCAAAATGACTGAGCTATGAGTGGCTTATTGATGGAGAAAAGATAGAATTAAACGATAGCTCGAAAGAAGGCGCTGTCGGAACATATACTTTTTGAGAAAAATGAACTCATACTGTCTCATTGACTATCACAAATGCATTTGGAAAGGTAGCAACTGTAGAAAAAGATTTTGATGTGGTATCCACTCTGACTGTATCAGTAAATATAACACCCCGCGCGAGTCCTATAGGAAGTATGATCAATTTCCAAGCAAGATCACCACAGGCTCGTTTCTATGAGTGGAATCTCGGAGACGGAAGCCCGACGATAAATGGAACAGCTGATTTTGTGCAGAATATTTATAAAAGAACTGGCATATATACAGCTACTCTCAGTGTAAAAAATGGGGACGGAAGCGAAGAGAATAGTATTTCTCGAAAAATATATATCACAGATACTGATCGTCCTTTTGCGCTTATCGACATAAAAAGTAGTAATGGCAGCGTCTTCGAAGATCCTAGTGCCTGTGAGAGTCCTGATGGAGCATTCGTGATCAATCGAGCAGAAAGTACAACCCTTGAATGAGGGAACTCGATAAACGTAGATGGGAACTCCGCTGGACTCTCCTATACATGGAAATATATGGATAGAGTGAAGGCTTGATCTTCAATTTCAGAAAAATTTACAGAGCTCGGATGTTTTCCTATAGAACTTACTGTACGAAGCGATAGAACATGAGCATCTCATACAAGTACTCGGTATATTGAGATCAAAAATATAGAGCCAAAGGTCACTTCTGTTACTGCTTCTGTCGATCCGACGAAGAAGGATACTCAGAAAATCATCGCAAATGTCGTCGCAAACGGTGCTCGTGACGATGATGGTGTTATACGTTCCTATATATGGTTTTATACCACCGAAAATGATAGTGAAAAACAAAATGTCCGCATTACCCAATCTCCTACCACCAGTTTTGTCCTTCCAAATGTCACAGAGAAATACTATTTTTGAGTGATAGTAGAGGATAATGACGGTGCTCGATATGATTCGAGTCAACTACAAAGTGAGCAAGTTCCTCTACTTATAGCCAATGATGATCAAAATATTAGCATGCCCCTCATCAGTCTTAGTATCGTGAATCTCAATAAAGAAAGAGGCTTCTTTCTTGCTGATGAAACCGTGGAATTCTCTGCAGCTGCAAAAACCATACTCAATATAGATGTTACGGATAAAAGTGAGTATTACTGGGACTTCGATGGGGATAGTCGTATCGATCAGAAAACGACAGAACCACGAGCAAGTCATGCATACAAAAAATCTGGAAAGTATAACATGAAAGTAAAAGTCATCAATAATGGTGTTTCAAATACAAAATACCAAGTTATTTATGTCAAAAATGAGCTCAAAGCAAGCGTTATAGGGTATCGTATCGGCGATATGACCTATTTCATGAACACGAGTAAGTGAACCTTTGATAATGCAAAGTGGATACTTTGATCTATTGAATCCTCCTCACTCTATGGAACAAGTATACCAAATGCTATACTTTCTTCGAGTGGCTCACTCTGAACAATGACAATAAAGTCATGAGCAAATGAGATCTCGACGATAGAGATAACTCGCTCTATGATAGAAGACGTTATAAGATCAGAAAATGATATAAACATCCAATCATATCCAATTATAGAATGAGATATAATCAAAATACTAAATCCAGGAGATAGACTCCTCCTGAGTATGCATGGCAATAACGGTAGTGAATATATTATCGACGCTGATACAAAAATAGATAGTGATCTTGACGCTGTCTGAGACAATGATATCGATAATAAAGATAGTCCTTCATTTAAGGATGGTGGTATATATGCGGTAGCAAATATCGCTGAAAGCAAGATCCATAAGAGAGAGATAAAGATAAGCATACTTGGTGATGACGGTAAGCTTATTGGCACTAAAACAATTCAGGTAATATTTGACTATATTCCTGAGGCGAGTGATACTACAACGACGAGTATAACTGGCACAGGAGGTGAATCATTTAGCACTACAGATAAAGAAAATCTAGAAAAACTTCAAGCAAAGATACGGACATTTTCTCCAGAAGATAGGATTATCTTTACACAATATTACAATACTCTCATAGAGAATTGGGCAGATATTCATGACCGAACAGAGTGACTTTTGACTATACAAAAAGAGGTGATCTCAAATACAGGATTTGATGAAGCAACCAAGACGGAACTTTCAAACATTATAGATATAATTCTCGTATGAGATGCTCAGGCAACAAATGAGATAAGTGTAGCAAGTCGTGTCATTGAGTGATTAATTCCATCTGATAATGCAAATCGTGCCTATATCATCGAACGACTTGAACAAATAAAAGCACACCCAGGAAAACTCGCTGAAAATAAAACTTATGGTAAAGAAATACTTGAAAAAATTCAAGCAGATACAGATATCTCTACAGAAAATAAACTTATTATCAAAAGCCAACTTCTCACCATAGTGAATGGTGGTCAAGAAAATGTACCTGAAAAAGATCTCTCTAAGATAGTAACGGAGAAGGAGTCTAGTGGTGGTATCTTATGATTTATTA
>JAYWFD010000141.1:0-3344 GCA_043778965.1 Candidatus Altimarinota bacterium | reverse complement strand
CTGTACGTATGCCATAGAGATTTCCACTGTCTTTCAGTCCAGTCGGGATAGTGGTCTGGAGTATAGTCAGGATCTTCATAACGATCCAAAACAGATTCATGAGTAGGGTATGACGACCCTCTCTGTGGAAATCCCAATCTCGCGTCTATACAACGAAGAATCTCTTCCCTTGCATGTAGAAGTGCAACTTTAATGGTACTCTGATGTATGATAACACCTGAATTCACTATGGGAGTTCCTTGTTCTATAGGAATGAGGCTATCACACTTCATGAGGGTATCACGCTCACTATGAAGCTCTGAGAGTGTGAGTTCGTGTACTCGGGCCTTGCAATCTCATATACACATATCAATCTGTCTCAGAGCGAGGTATGTATCATGCAATACGTGAGAGTTCCCAGTATCAGTTATTCAAGTTGGACTATTCATATGTTGTATCGGGATACGGTTTTTTTTAGGAATATTTTACTTGATCACTTTACTGGACAGATTTAAGATTCTTTTTTTTCTTTTTGCTTTTCTTCCATCCCATAAGGGATTTATGTCTTTTATTGATACTTTTTATGAGCTCTAGAGCCCCTTGAGGATGAGTATAGATATCTCTATGGATGAATATCTCTATTCGATCGGGATGATGATTCATCTCGTATACAAGAGCAACTATTTCTTGATTCGGATTTTTAGTACTTCATTCAGATGCTGCTTGATCTTTCCATGCCCAACCATGAGGAGGATATTGTTTCCATCTTGCTGAATTCCAGTCGTTTCAAATCTGAGCTTCTTGTGCATTTATCTGAACCTCTGTCATCGCAACTGGGATAGGAGGAGGTGGAGCAATAACTCCTTTCATTTTAGCCTTGGTAACTTGCCTAAGTGATTCTGACTTAAGTGATATCAGCATATCTGCTGTGAGGTGGACAAGTGTCGGATTAGGACCACTTATAAGCTTCATTACTTCATGACAGGTAGCTTCGATAGCTTCTTCAGATTGTATTCGATGAAGTCGAATCTTTTTCAGTTTACCGAGGGCTCTTCCTATCTCTTTATATCCCTCGGATGTATAAGCTTCTGCTACAAGTTTTTTAACCATAAGAATATCTTATGTAAATATTACAAATGTCAATATATATAATAAAAAAAGTATAATGTCAAATTCTCTATTTTTCCATATATTAGAAGGTGCTTGATACAAAAAAAGCACTTGAGGATAGGTGAATTTTATTATTGAGCATTTTTAAAACCTTGTCGTATTTCGCTCACTTGTCTTCCTACAGCATATCTCAATTCATCACTTTTGATTCATCTTGTTACTTGTACAAGTTGTCATATGAGATTTTTAGTAATTTTTGGATCTACTCGTACCTGGTTTCCTGTATAAGGATCTCTATGATCTGTAGATCAGTTTGCCACACGTAAACGCTCATATAATCTTGTGAGGATTTGCTTTACTACTTGCTCAGGACTCATAGTGCTTTTTCCTTGTCTTTTTCGAGCTGCTTCGATGCCTTCCCAGTTGGTCATCTTACCGTTGGCATCAAAATTTCCTGCATAAAGATCATCTCTTGCTCAAGGAGTTCGTTCATCGAGGAAAGTAGGCTTGTGTTTCGGGTAGGACATTAGTATATAATAGTTAAAAATATATAATGTCAAGTATTTCCACATTATACCCATCTACCGCCTACTAGAAGAAAGATAAATCCACACGAGTGAGGTGAATTATTGCAAATTACTTGTAGTTAGTTCCTCGGCGAGCGCACGAAGCTTTATAAATAATGGATCTTGTAGATATCTTTCTGCAAGCTCTGGTGGGATTTCCCTGTCTTGATCTCTGATATACTCAGCTGAGTGAATCAATACGAGTCAAGCAGCTGACTTTATTCGGCCGAGGAGTTTTGCCGCGTTAGAATTTGGAGGAGGAGTTCCAAGTAGTTCAATCGGTCAAGGAATATCTCATGAAACATAAAGTCCGAGTCAATTCATGATGACTCTCATATTTTGTGTACGAAATCAACGTACAAATCCATCTGCTTCAATCCGAGCCATAGTATCGAAAATGTCGTCAAATAGTTGCATAGAAATATATGATATATTGTGTATATAATATATCATATATTATTTTGTCAAATATTTCCTTCCACTTCTCTCTCGCGAACTCGCGAAAAGAAAAATCCACCCGAGGGAGGGTGGATTTTTCTATATTTCCGTAATCGTAAACTCTCCATTTTCAATATCGGTGATGTGTCTATCAAGTATGAGCTCGTGGCTTTCTTTATCTGCCTTTGTGATATTGTGTCATTCTCGAGTTTCTTTTCGCGCGATGAAAAATGGAACAAACTGACCATGCATCTCTCGGAACCAAATACAGACTCTGACTTTTTTCGAGAGGAAATATCATTTCAGTACCTTCCCATCCTCATAGGCATAGAGCTCTATGAAATTATCGAGTCATCTCATATACTTCCCTACTTCACGGATGATATCTTCTCTTCCGATAGAGCCAATCTTCGAGAGTTCTTTATCGAATGTTCGAGTGAATATTATCTTCATACTGCTATATCGAGAGCATGTGAAAGTCGAGAAAGCCGAGACTTCACTCCTGGTGCTTCGAAGGACTTATCGAATACTGTTTCTTCATATCACTCTATAGCTCATAGGAGTGCTGATTCAAGAGCAGGATTGAGTTCTATGATGATATTTTTCTTCGGGATGTGGAGAGTAGCGCTAGTCATGACAGCATTATATCCATCACAGAGAAAAAGCAAGTCCTGCCACCCGCGACGGAGGAAGCGATCCAGTGTGCCTGTCATTTCGAGCGAGCGGAGCGACGAGAAATCTTGCTTAGTTGCTGGATTGCTTCGTGCCTCGAGAGTGACACAGAGAAAGCAAGGAAATCAAATCTTTCCCACTTCCCTTCCACCACTGCGAACTCACTAAAAGAATAATCCACCCGAGAGGGTGGATTATATTTTTGCTAATGTAATAGCCTTATATGCTTGGACCAGTTCTTTTGCTTTATTCGGGTTATATCCGAGGATGTTTGATCTTCCAGCTGGCGTGGTTCACATAGCTAGTAATGCTAACACTTGTTCTGGAGTCATTTTTTGAACAACCTCAAGAATTTTTTGTCCATCTCGAAGTGCAAAATCTTCTTTCTCAATAGTTCATGCTACGAGAATGAATCAAGCGAGATTCGTTTGGATTGTTTCGGTAATAAATTCTGGTGTAGACATAAATAGTGTAAGTATATATAATACATATATACATATATATTGTCAATATTAATATATAATTTCTACAGCAATAGTGAGAAGATAAGAAAAATTCTCCTGCTCTGTCATAGGAAGG
>JAYWFD010000140.1:0-8896 GCA_043778965.1 Candidatus Altimarinota bacterium | reverse complement strand
GATGCGTTCATCTATCAGGATGTATTCTCAGGATATAAGAAAGTGATAGAATTCCATGATAGAGATGAGAAATTCGTCGGAGATATCTATAATTTCTATATAAGGGAAGTATGAGAAGATGCGAAGCCCCGATATTATACGATTACTTCTCCATATGACCTTAGCTGGAAAAGTGCTCCTCAGCAAGCACTCGTATTCGAAGATGCGAAGCTCATATTTTCGACAGATTTTGCTGAAGCGGTGAAAATACGTACGGGTGCTATGGATACACTTTTTATTCAGTCTCTCGGTATAGATTCACTCCAGAATAAGAGGATCCTCATAGTCGGAAGTGGTGGCACGGCAAAGTATAGTTATATATTTCTGCGGGAGAGTTTTGCTCATATCGACCAAGTGGAATATACGAATCGTACTGGAGTAAATAGAGATTTTGAATCACTCGGTAACCTCAGATACACTCCCAAACCAGACTTGAGCGAATATGATATGATATTTCTTCATGGTCATGTAGATGAACCATATCTGAAAGAAAAGGATATGGAAAAACTCAAAGCATGAGTGATTATCACCTCTTATGGCTGAAAGACTCCTGAGCGAGATATAGAAAGTGCATTTTTCCGATCAAGGAATCGGATACTCGTAGATATGCATTCAAATATAGAAAATCTGAAACCTCTCCAAAAAGCTATTAGGGATTGACAGATCTCTCAGGATGAAGTAGTAGATTTCAGAGCTCAGCTTCAATCGAGAGAAAAATCTGATATGCCTGTGACAATATTCATATCAGGGGGCACGTATATCCAGAATATTGCTATGATGAAATATCTCATGACCGAAAATAACTCTCATGCAAAATAATCCCCTCCCATGATCCCACTGGCGCCACTATAAATCCTCGTGATGAGTCGATCATACCTATGAGGTCATCGGTATAGCCGTGCACTCAGAGACCAGTGAGCCTATGGTCATGTATCGTCCACTCTATAGAGTCCCACCTGAGAGCTGGGCATACGGATATGACTCAGTCGTACGACCACTCTCACTTTGGTATGATATGGTTGAATATAAGGGAGAAAGGATACAGAGATTTACCGAGATAGAGAAATAGTATTTGGAAATAGTATTTTCCCTTCCAAAAGAAGAGATTTTTTGTATACTTCTTTTATGTCTCATATTTTAAATGCAGAAGAAACATTTTTTGTTGCTACGAAAGTTTGTCTTTTTTATCGTGACCAGCTATTAATCTTATCAGAATCATATCCAGGACTTCCCCTTTGGAGAGAGTTACCATGATGAAAGATAAGTAAAGCAGATACAGTAAATCCACCACTCTTTACGCTTCGGCGAGAAGTAACGGAAGAACTATGACTTAACATTCATTTTCATGAAGGAAATACTACTCTTTTTCATATTGAAAAACGATATGAGAAGACTACTCGATGAGATACTCGGGCGTTCCTTTTCCTTTGCTACTTTCATGAACTTTCCGAACAGCCGAAACTTACACTTTCCGAATATTCTTCCTTTTCTTGGATTTCTTGAGATCAGATCACTACTCTTTCTGAGTGGCGACCATGATTTGATGAGATAGTGAAAAAAGCATTCTCCATATATTTACCCATTAAGCATCCATAGTTATTTTTATGTCATACCCTCAGAACTGGAACCTCTCACGATACTTCTACTCAGGTCTCGATGATCCGAAGCTCACGGCTGATATCGCAGAGATCATGCCTCTCACCATAGAATTTGCAGAGAAATACGCTTCGAAATTCGCAAAGTTTACGACGCCAGAAGAACTCCTCGAATTCTACACTGACTATACGAAGCTCTCCCATGATATGGCGTCACCGAGCTACTATCTCTTCTACCGGAGCTCGCTCGATACGCAGGATCTCGAAGTCACGAAGAGGATGGGGGCCATCGACTATATCTATACCGAAGCGTCGAATCTCATGCTCTTCGTCGCTCAGGGATGGAAGGATATCGGATATGATCGCATCATGGAGTGGTCACGTGATCCGAAGATGTCGAAGTATAAAAATGACCTCATCTCTACCGCTGATGGTATCAAGTATATCCTCAGTGAGCCAGAGGAGAAAGTCCTCAATATCAAATCTCGTCCCCTCGGACTGGCGTGATCTCTCCATGATGAGCTCACTGGATCCTATGAGTATACGATGACGATAGATGGAGTACTGAGGACGATGACCGAAGAGGAAGTCCGCTCATATCGCCAGCATACGGATAGGAGTATACGTGAGGAGGCATATCGATCACTCCGAAGAGTCTATAACTCGAAACAAAACCAGATAGCACTTGGCAATATCTATACCTCTATCGTGAAGGACTGGACGAGCGAGATCAAGATGCGAGGATATGGGGATAATGTCATGGCTCAGCGGAATCTCTCTGAAGAGATGGACGATGAAGTCGTCGATATGCTCCTCTCGGAAGTTGAGCGAGCGTATCCCATCTATACGAGATTCTTTCGTGCGAAGGCGAAGATGCTTGGTCTCGTAAGCCCTCTTTGTAAAGAGGGTGCCGAGTGAAGCGAGGCGGGAGATTTCCTGAAATCAGAGAATCCTCAGTCCGCTACGAAACAAGCGGACAGCTCCTTTCAAAAGGAGCCTACAGATGCCTTCTCCATATGGGATGTCTCTGCTCCTCTCGGGAAGTCGGATAAGGACTTCACGTTCGATGAAGCGTATGATCTTCATCTTTCGGTGATGCAGGATTTCGATCAGGATTTCTATGATTACTCTCTCCGGATGATCGAAGAGGAGCGTATCGATGTGTTCCCGAGAGCGGGGAAGAGATGATGAGCATTCGCGAGTTATCGTAAGTGAGAAGAGAGCTTCGTCCTTCTGAACTTCACAGGCAAGCTCCGTGATGTCTCTACCATCTCTCATGAGCTCGGCCATGCTATCCATGGTCATCTCTCTCAGGTTCAAGAAGCTCCTGTCTATGATTCTCCACTTTCTATGGCGGAGACAGCGAGTATCTTCTCAGAAATGCTTCTCGGTGAGAAGGTGAAGTCTCTCGTCAGCAAAGAAGAGTACAAAGATTATCTCAATGAACGACTTGGAGATATCTTCGCGACGATCTTCCGTCAGGTGCAGTATGTCGCATTCGAGCGGAGTGTCCATACAGAGATTCATAAGGGAGAAGAGCTCTCCTACAAAGACCTCAATACTCTCTGGAGAGCTGAGCAAGAGAAGCTCTATGGCGGTGCTGTCGCCTTCGATGTGTCTGTAGAAGAAGAGTCAGGATGGTCGATGATCCCACATATCTATCACTCTCCATTCTACTGCTACGCCTATGCCTTCGGGAATCTCCTCACATTTGCTCTCTATCATAAGGTACATGTAGAGAAATCTCTCTCCGTAGAGGATTATAAGGATATACTGCGTGCAGGTGGTTCTGAGCGCCCACGCGATCTCCTTGGTCGCTATGGGATCGATATTGCCTCTCCAGAATTCTATCGTGCAGGACTTGCAGAAGTAGAGAAGATGGTGGAGGAGTTTGAGAAACTTATGTAGGCTTGATTTATCACTCTATTTCTATATCATGGGACTATGTCATCTGATATCATTACATATCTGAAAAAAACTCAGAAAAAATTCCAAAAAGTTGGAATTGCTCATGTCTCTCTTGTGGGCTCATATGCTCGATGAGAAGCGACCCCTGCGAGTGATCTCGATCTTTTCATAGAACTCTCACCAGAGCATCATGTCACTTTTCTTGTACTTGATCAGCTCGAGGCTCTTATTCGATCTGAGTTTCCGGTACCGAAAGTCGAGTTTATGACGAAGAATTCCCTCCGAGAACGAGTATATAACTCTATAAAAAAAGATCTTATCACTATTTTCTAGATATGAAGTCAGATCCACTTTACTACGAAGAAGAAATGATATATTCTATAAATAAGATCGAAGAATATATTTCTGGAATGGGAATTGCCCAATTCGTCGATGATGAGAAGACTTTCGACGCTTGTTGTATGAAACTCCAGCACATCGGAGAATGTGGTATCAAACTTCAGTCACTCGTATGAAAGCAATATAAAAATATCCCATTCGAAATAATGAGCGGTTTCCGTAATCGTATTTCTCATGATTATGCAGGTATCGATAACAACATAGTGTGGAAAATTATCCAAGTATCACTTCCAGAATTGAAGAAATTACTTTCCGATTAAGGAGAGGATGGTAGATGAGTTTACGAAACTTGTATAAAATTACTATATGGAATCATGATTTTTCGCATCAGGTGATGAAGTGATATACTTTGAAAAAATGATATCTCCTGTAAGTAAAGTAACTGCTCTTGTACTGCATGGTGCTGGACAGTCAGATAGCTCAAGAACCCTTGCTTTTCGAGAATCTCTTTTAGAGGAGTGAATTTCTACTCTTGCTATTGATTTTTCCGGTCATGGGAGAAGTACCCATAACACAAAGTGATCTATACAAAAACGTATTCAAGAAGCGCAAGAAGCAATTTGATTGCTTGGTTCTTCTGATTGAATTACACTCATAGGACTCAGTATGAGTGGAGAAGTGTGCATTCGACTCACACAAATAGCAAGTATTGCTCATCTAGTTTTATTAGCTCCAGGTATATATCATCGAAATGCAATCGATATTCCTTTCGGTAATGACTTTTCAAATCTGATACGTCAAAATGAAAGCTGGAAAGAAGCAAAGATTAGGGATATTCTTTTATGATATACTGGTACAATACTTCTTTTTACTCCAGAGAATGATACAATTATACCTGAATGAGTGAATCATCTTATCATGGACTCTGCACCGAATTCTAGGAAGAAACGAATTATCATAGAGTGAGCACCACATATGATAGGAAAATGGATGAATGAAAATCCAAATAGAGCAAAACTTATTGCGAGTCAAGTTTGAGAATATCTGACACTATAATCTATTTTTATGCCCTTCATCCAATCCCCCCTCGCATTCACGCTTCCATGGTATGACGCTGGTATCCCGAAAGGGTACTGGATCGATGGAGTAGTACCAGGAGGGAAGATACTCTCCTCACATAATCCGAGTATGCCTGGGAAGCCTGTAGATACCGAGTATCTGGAGATGATCGTATATTCTCCTGCTTCAGGATCAGTACGATATACAGGAGATGAGTTCTATCCGCAGTTTTCAGAAGCAGGATATGTCGGGCAGTGTGTCGCATTTGCGAAGGCAGTATCTGATAGACGATCGACCCCATCAAGCGAGTGGAAACCAGGGATTTCTCTTATCGACTTCGTGAATACTTCACAGGCGAAAGATCTTTCGAAGTATCAAGGTATGATGATCGCATGCTTCGATGGGAAGTCGAACTACTCACTTGCTCTCGCAAATCGGAAGCATGTAGCAATACTCCTCAAGATTAATTTTAATACTTTCGGCAAGCCAGTAAGCATAGTTGTCGCAGATCAGAATTATTATTCCTATGTGCCCTATACTCAGTATATAGGAAAGATCACCAAACATACGATCCCTTGGGGAACGGCTCTTCAGAAATGAGTCGGATATGCGAGAAATTATCATATCGTAAGTATATAATATGAAAACCCTTGATCGGTCAGATATACCACAAGATTTTATATATTATCGTACAGGATCGAAGGTATTTTATGATTATTATGCTCACTATTCTCGGAAGATGACCGAGATGACAGGAGAGTGATATGAGTTCTTTAAGGCGGGGAGGATATGCTGAAATTTCTATAGTGTCATCTTCGAGAAGATCGATATCGAGCCTACTCGTGAATTCCTTATGAGATTTTGAATCCATCATGGTGTAGTATTCTGGTGTCCGCGGAGGATCACAGTAAAGCCAAAATGATGGATACGACTTCCTCTTTTTATGACGCAGAGTCTCCTCCATAGCTCTCGAAGTGCTTTCTCCATATTAGATCGTCCTGATTACTGGAATAGGTGGTCGATTACAGCTCGTGCTCATAGGCGTAATATTCTGAGTCTTATCGAATCAGGGAAGCTCGATATTATAGAGACGAAGGATGGTACATTTTTTCTCGATATTTACCAGAAGACAGTGGTACCTGATCCGAATAAAGATCAACTCATCGAGTGGCTTGGGAATACTTTTGCACTCGGTATGGATAATCTACGAATATATATTGCCTCTATCGACTGAGTCCCACTTGCTGGAGCTGTATTCATCGATGAGGGCGTGACGACAGAGTATTTCACATCATTCTATCATCATGATTCGAAGGTATACCATCTCGGTATCGCACTGATGGATCGATGGTTCCATGACTCATATACAAAATGAATGAAGTACTGCGATCTTGATCATATGGCTGATGGTTGGCAGTCTCGATCTACTCGATGATATACGAAGTTCAAATCTTCTCTAGTAGACTATGATGTATTTTTCCATGATCTTTGGATAAAAATTTTTTAGACTGGAATTTTTTAGATTTATTTTTACTATGGAGATATAAATTATACTTCTATGGACTATTCTATACTTTCTCGCTCATATGATCTTCGTGGTATCTATGGTGTCGATATCGATGATGATTTTTTCTATCGTTTCGGATTCGCATTCGCGAAAGTCACAGGAAAGTCACGTATCGCTCTCGGATATGATGCTCGACTTTCTTCTCCTACTCTGAAGAGTGTCTTCACTCGATGAGTCAATCTTGCTTGAGCTACGATTATCGATATTGGGATGTGTTCATCGGATATGCTCTCATTTGCTACGTGTCATTATCCAGATGTAGAAGCAGGAGTGATGATCACGGCGAGTCATAATCCGAAGGAGTACAATGGCATGAAGTCACTTGCCCATAGTGGAGAGCCATATAACTTGAAAAAATATGGTCCAGCTATGGTAGATATAATGAATGAAATGAAGAATGAAAAAAGTTTCCGTCATTCTGAGCTTGCGAAGAATCCAGAAATAAAAATATCAGAAAATGAATCCTTCCTTCGTCAGAATGACGGTGGTATAGAGCAGAGAGATATCCTCGAGGATTGGATCACTCAAATCCTCTGATTTACTTCCCCCAGTACGAATTTTTCGAGATATAGTATCGTCGCAGATGGTGGGAATGGTGTCGCATGATCCTTCATGTCAGCACTGGCTGAACGCGCAAGATTCTCACTCATACCACTCTTTCTCGAACCAGATGGTGACTTCCCGAACCACCACCCGAATCCCATGCTCGAGAAAAATCGAGAAGATGCCAGAATCGCACTCCTCGAAAAATGAGCAGATGTAGCATTTATATTCGATGGTGATGCAGATCGCGTGATACTTCTCGATGAAGAGTGAAACCAAGTGAACTCCGCGGTGATATCTACGGTCATAGCCGAGAGTATCTTGTCGAAAAATCCAAAAGCAAAATTTATCGGAAATGCGGTGACTGCTCATAATTTCAGAGACTTCGTAGAGTCACGCTGAGTTCTCTATATCCGTGAGAAAGTCGGACATGTCTATATCCGTGAGAATATGATGTCTGATCCAGATATTGCTTTCGCAGGGGAACACTCAGCCCACTATTTCTTCCGTGAGAATTACTTCATGGATAGTGGTATCGTCGCTGCAATGGTATTTCTTGATCTTGTCGCACAGTCATGAATGAAAATCAGCGAATTTATCAAACCGTATCAGAAATATATCACCCTCGAAGAGACGAACTTCGAAGTCGCTGATCCGAAGTGAGTGATCACGAAATTATGAGAACTTTACTCTCATGAGAAACATGATTTCTTCGATGGTATCACGGTCGAGTATGATGATGGGAGCTGGTGGAACTTCCGACCATCTTCGAATGAACCACTATTGCGACTGAATATGGAAGCAATGACACAAGAGAGATTCGATGCTCTCTATAGCGAGATTATGGCACATATTGCGATATTTGGGTCAGGAAGTGAAGCATAGTATTTCGACTTCACATTCATCGCGAATTATGATATAATATCTTTATGTCTATCCACGATGATCTCATCTCTGAAAATGCCGAACTCTCTGCGCGTCTCGCGCTTGCAGAGAAGTGGATGAGACGAGAGATTCAGAGTGCTATAGCATGAGTGAGGCGTGCCTCCGTGAGAAAGGATACTCGAAGACATTTCCAGAATGCCTTCGAGGAAGATGGTATAGAAATGATCACTCAGAGGATTATGGATATATTCGGTGAGTCTCTTACTCACGCACCGAAGTATACTCTTGAACGACTTATCGATGCTGAGATATACTGGGAGACACTTCAGAAGTATCCTACCCTCGATGCTCTCCCTATCGTGAGTTCCTATCAGAAGATACTGGATGCTTATTTTGAGCGTATTCTTGCAGGATTTCGCTCTCGTCATTCCGATTTTACTCGGGATCCAGGATTTTCTCTACAGAAACCATCAAATCTCGATAGAGATATCGAGAATGTAATTTCGAAGAAGTATCTCCTCTCTCTCGGTCGGTGGTATCAGTTTTTCCAAAAGATCCGAGGAGGAGAAGTTCTTGCATGAGAATATGAGAAGTTATTAGAGTCTTATATTATGACTAATCATAAGTCACTTCTTCGTGTATGTACGACTGATTCATTTTTCTTAGGATTTTCCGAGCTTATAGCTCTCGAAGTCTTCGGACGTAAGCGCCACGATACAAAAATCTCCTATGCGGATGCAAGGAGAGTGAGGGAGATATGTGTTATTTGAAATAGTTGAGAAAATCTATTATTAGGACTTATGAATATCCCTTTGATTCACCGGGAGAGATGCTAAATCTATAGGTTCAGCAACTTTCTCTTTTAGTATAGCAAATGAAGGCCGATTAGGATTTGTTATGATAGCCATACAAGATTGATGTATCCATGTTCCTATTCTCTGAGGGAGGTTTCAGTGTATAC
>JAYWFD010000139.1:0-3381 GCA_043778965.1 Candidatus Altimarinota bacterium | reverse complement strand
TCCGTATTGTATTCTCCTTGGGAGTCGTATACCTCCTCCAGGTTCCAGGCCTCGAATTCCTCGGTGCACTCCTCCTCCTCTATGTCGTATGGAAATTCGACCGTGAGATACGAGCAAGTGAACATCATGAAGAGTGAGCCTCTGGGGCAGAGAATTTCTGGTGAGCCATCAAGACGATTATTCTCGCAGATGTAGCCATGAGTCTCGATAATGTCCTCGCTGTCGCCGGTGCGAGTCATGGAAACGTTGCCAATCTCATTATCGGACTCATCGTCTCAGTCATCCTGATGGTGGTAGCATCGAGTTATATAGCAAAACTTCTCGATCGCTATCCATCGATCCAGTGGGTTGGTCTCTTCGTCATCCTCTTCACGGCCCTCGATATGCTCGAGAAATGATTCTCGAAGGCGAATATGATGATCACCGGCGGTGCTGATGAGATCCTCTGAATCCCTGAATCAAGTATTTTTACACTCCTGCTCATCATCGTCGTCAGTGGATTCGCCATCCTCCAGACGAGATACCTCAAGGCTGATAAATCCGTCTTCGCTGAATGGGCACGCGATCATGGTCGTACACTCATGGTTTCGATATTCCTTCTCCTTATCGCGGTAATGAACTTTGGTGGTCGGATCACTGAGTTCATGGCGACGCATCATGGCTATAAGTACGGATTTATCATGATCTGTGTTCTTGGAATCCTCGAGATTATGCGACTGGAAGAGTCTATCATCACGAATGAGATTATTCCAGAGAAACAGAGCTTATGGAAAAGGGTATTCAAGAAGTAGAAAAAATCTTATAATATTTGCCTTCAGTAACACAATATGCTATTCTTGATCTATCAATATCAATCAAGAATATATGTCGATGTATACATTTCATGAAGATGAGGCTCTGAGACATGCCTATTATAGTCCTGAAAATCGTGCAGAACCTACAAAATTTCAGCCATGACTGAGTCTTATACGCTTACTGAAATGATTAAGACCGAGACAAACAGCCGATGTAGGCATGACTGTCTGAATTACTGAAAAACGCGTATCGAGACTACTCCAGTGAATACAGGCTTCAACTGAATCAAAAGAACGAGTCCCAAAATGATTCGAGGAAGTAGTAGAGGTACTAAAAAAGTATAATTTCCAATACATTCTGAGCAGAAATGGAATCAGTATTTTATATGGAAGACTTTCGGATATTAATCTTCATATCACCTATGATGAACGTAAAAATATTTATATTGAACATTATTTACAACATAAGCTCGTATATAAGAGCATTTACGATCTCATGGAACGTATCGAAGGTCACGACTATGATATTATGTCATTAAGGAATGGCGGGTTTCAGAGAAGAAGTTTTACCGAAGGAATTCCACGAAATGTTCCTTGAGTCAGTGGAGCAATAGGAAATGATTCAGGGCAAGTTCTTCCAGTTCCAGAAGGGGAAATTCAACAAACCGTACAATTCTGAACAACAGAAGAAGTAACATTAGCAGCAAAAAGTACAGTAAACGAAATAGTATCGATGCCATCGAGTGTCGCAGGAGCGTTTAGACAAATCTTGAAAGCAATAGGTACAAAATTGCCATATGATATACGGTGAAATACTTTTTTTATTCGCTATTTTGAAAATGATAGAAGCAAGGATATTGCTATACGGTATGATGTGAATAGAAGAGTATACAGGGTAAAAGGGAACGATTATTCAACTCTTTCAAGTCTCTTAGTATTTCTCATAGATGACTTTAATAATTTAGTCGATAATAATGCTCGACTCAAATGGAGAATTGGTCGCCTGAGACTAGGTGATTCACGAGATACAATAGAATCTTGATTCGATTCGAGAACTGTATCATCTAAACCTTGAACCGATTGAATGAGGCAGTTACCTCCATCAAGACTCAATATACGAGAGATTCTTATTCCAGATCGAACTAACGTCGTGCATGATTTTATGCAATCTCAATTCAATGGAACTTCATCTTCCATTGAAGTATCATGAATTGATGGTGTTGAGAATGCTCAGATAAAAGCATATATCGCTTCACTTAGTCAAACTCAGAGAGAGAGGTATCCAGATCAATATCAAGTTGTACGGTGAGATCTTGATTGAGTACTGCACGGAACTGCAATACTCATACAAGCAATGATGGCTACCATTACTCAACCACTTCCAGTATATACCCGAGGTTCTACAGATCATCTTGAAAAGGTAGCCGCCATACAGGCGTATGTATCATTACGTCAGACGCTTTCTGATGAAACATTTAATGCTATATGGTGATACTTTGATATGACCGATATACTTTCTTTCGATCAAGTAGTTGTTGATGCATTAGAGAATGTAAGTATCTATATCTTACAGAATGAGGCTCAGGATGTTGATAAAGGCTTAGAGTGGGCTATGGTAAAATCCAAAATAATTCAGGATCTCAGATCCCTACGAGAAAATGAGCTGATCCTCCGAGATAAACTCCGTCACGAGGTGAGTACAATCCGAAGTCCTCATACTTCTCAGCATGTAATAGATGCATGATCCCCATTGATGAAAATGCATCCAAATCGTGTTCGACTGCTCGATTCTGGAAGAAACATTTAATTGAATTTATTGCAACTATTTACCTTGAATAGGGTGTTAGTATTTATATTGGTTATATTCAATAGGCTAAATAATCGAGAATAGATTTTTTAAAATTATATTGCAAAATATTATTATTAATAGTACAATAAAAATGTAGATTATACTTATACTTTCCAAAAATGAATTTATCACCCGATGTATCTACTGAAAGTGTTGTTTATTATACAACGAGAAATCCAGTAAATGTCACAAGTCAAGTTGAAGAAACTTTGAGTATTGACTGATGATTTGTGGTAGAAACTGAGAAGACTATGTTTATTCATCCTACTGAAAATGGCATTACAGCAAAGATATGAATCTCTGTAAGCTGAAAGAGATATATTATTTCCATGAGTTGAGATAATACTACGCTAAAAAACTGACAAATTCAAGATAGACGTAATCCTTTTTTTATTGAGACCAGGACTTATTTCCGGTATATCTGATAGTGCCATACCAGTATCCTTAGATAAGATTTCTTGGATTGATTTACGGTGATTAGAATTTCATCTCTATGAAGAAACTGGAGATAACGAAATTCCAACAAATTGAATTTTTTGGGAACAACTCAGACAAAGGATTCCCATGGGAAACCCTTTGTCTACAAACTGAGTTTTAGTTCATTAGATTCATTATCTCATCGCCTCGGCAACAATATCTGCCACAGACTTATCCAGCGCATCAGGAAGGATAGATGACTCTGATGGATGTTCGACGGCACTTGCGAGTGCTTCTGCTGCTCGGATCTTCATCTCGTCG
>JAYWFD010000138.1:0-3392 GCA_043778965.1 Candidatus Altimarinota bacterium | reverse complement strand
GGATACTGAGGATATTTTTCCCTCATTCGAATACCCGGTGCTCTTCTATCTTGAATCCTGCTTCTTTGAAAAGCGAGGTGAGTTCACTGAGGGTGAATCCATGATAATATCGAGAATATGTGCCGATTTTGATCTCATATTCTCCAGCAGTTTTCCTTGAAGGATCATACTGCTTCTGGTCATGGAGGTTCCAATTTGTCAGATAGATGCGACCATGAGATGCAAGAAGGTTTTGGATATCCGTGAGAGTATCGATACGTTTTTGTTCTGTATCCAGGTGATGAAAAGAAGCAAGAAAAATGATGGCATCGAAAGATATATTTTTCTGATCGAGATAAGTTAGATTCTCCATTCACATAAGAGTAAAATCCTTATCTAGATGGAGCTTCTGAGCTTCATCGAGCATCCCTTGTGAATTATCCGTGCCGAGATATTCTCTTGGAGAGAATCCTCTTTTTTTGGCCTCTTCGATGAATCTCCCATTGCCACAGCCGACATCGAGTATTGTCGAATATCCCTGTTTTTTCATATCATCGATGATATAGTCGAGTTCTGGCCAAGAGAGATTCTTACGGCTCGATGAGAATGTCTGGGCGAAGGAATCGTAGTTCATAAAAATCAGCAGAGAAATACTCTATCTTTTTCGTATTTTCATGACTTCACGACCGACATTTTGTCCAGGACGTTTGTAGAGAAGTGTGCCTTTTGGAGTCATCATCGTACGCATACTTTCTGGAAGAAGTGGCGTGATCTCGAATCCATGTCGCCCTATCACATCATAGATTTCTGTAAAGTATGAGATAGTTCCATGGACATCCCAGAAAGGGAAAGTCATGACTATATTCTCACCAAAGTCGAGCCCACAGAGTCATCCGAAAAATCCATCATACATATTTCGGAGTTTCGATCGTTCTTGTTTCACTCGGTCCATGGTGATAGAATCTTTCTGCATGATCTCACCGAGATACCCCTCACTCACGATATGGAACTCTGATCTTTGGAATGCTTCTATAAGTTCACTTGGTATACCACTCCGATTGATCTTGCTCGAATCCATCTGGAATATTTCTCCTGCGAAATCTGTAAAATCTTTGCTTGGAGTTCCTCATGCAAGACGTATACGTTCTTGCCATATCTTCTCTTCAGCGATGAATTCAGAGAGACTTTTCTCGCTTGAAGATACCATCTTCGCAGACATGTCACTTCCCGCTACTTTCGGCATTCCCATATTTGCAGCTTCTATAAGGATAGTCCCGAGGCCACAAAATGGATCATAGATTCCATTTTTTCTTCATTCATTGGCAATATTGATCATCATCTGGGCAAGCTTCGGGGGCATCATCCCGACTTCCATGTCTCGGACTTTTCCAGTATCGCGCTTCGTATAAGCATCGATATCTTGGCATGAGAGAGTGACGGCGAGGTATGACACTCCTTCAAGATGGAGGAGATTGTACTCAGACTTTGATTTTGCGAGGTGTTCTTTCTTGTACACTGCGCTCACGATGTTTTTGTTCTCGATGTTCACGAGGCGTACGGATACTCCTGCATCTTTGAGAGTTTTCTTGATTCGTAGTCCTATATCTGAGAGTCGAAATTCTCCTCCATAGACACCGAGTGCGAATACGTACTTGCCCTCAGGTTTACCGATCTCACGGATGACATCTGTCGGGAATCGCTTCTCATCCGTCTCGCCTATGAGTCGCATCACACGTACAGATCCGCCAATATTGCGAAATATCGCACTTAGATCAGTATCCGTATAGGGGAGGGCAAAGAGGGCTATCTCATCGCTATGGTTCTCGTATGATGCCTTTCCGAAGAGTGCGAAAAGCTCTGCAAGAGAGAGTTTGGATTCACGACCGAGAGAGAAAGCGAAGAGATTGGTGGATGAGGTAGAATGCATAGCAAGAGTATATGGAAAAGCGAAAAAAGGCAAAAGAAAAGCCTCTATAGTAAGATATTAGAGAGAGTTTATTATTTTAATACTTCAAGTACGTGCTTTCTTCATTTTTGAGTAGCTATTGCAGTAAGATGCCCCCCTGCCATATATATTTGCTGAGCATCCCTTGCATCTCATTGAAATTTTGGAGGAATAAAAGAATCATGTGTTCCTATTACGGAAATATGAGACACGGACTCATTTCTTGTACTAAGTATTTTTCGATCCCTCATATTACGAATTGCTGGTATGATTCCCAATCAAGGAAGGTTCACTAGGGGTGCTGGATTTCCTGATGGACTACTCATGCGAATAATTTTTTTGATACGCATTCTTGTGTTTACTATAGTTGCAATTTCTGCTACAATCCCTCATGCACTATGACCCAAAAATTCTATTTCTGAGTTTTCAGAAATTATTCATTGATTTATAAGTTTCTCTAGATATTCTATTACCTCCCCAGCTATTTGAGGAATACTCTTGTATAACCACGATGCAACACGAATTCATGGAAAAATAACATTTCTATTATTTAGAGCCTCTATATCTCTTCACAATGACTTCATTACACCATCATTACAGAGAAAGCCAGGAAGAAGAACCGAAGTTTTATATTCTGGGTCTATAATCGTATCGGTAGGCTTTATATTTCACAGAAAGTTGTAGTAAGTTTGCCAAAGAAAATGAGGATTTACCCCCATCTTTAATAGCGAAATGAGTCCCTGAGATACTTCGCTCATGCGAGAATATTGACGCGTAGTAGTTGGTTCTTTTTCTGAATTCGTTTGTCCCATGTATGATAATGCTAATATATATAATATTAACATTAATATGAATGTATGTCAATATTTATATTCCTATATTCTCACTATACTTCTACCCATGGCTGAATATCGAATCCACTTTGTGATTTTGCTCGGACAGTGTATGCTTCGATCGACTCCATGAAGTATGGAGGGAGTGACTTCTGTATGAGCCCCACGAGATAGTATGATACGAGCATCATGCTTGCGTAGCTCGAATCATGGAAGATCGGGAGATTAATCTGGTTTTTCCCATACTGGATTCATGAGCTATTACCGAAACAGAGAAAGAGTTCTCATTCATCCTGTACGACCGTCGTCGCATGCTTCATCTGCTCGTAGGAGAATATATCTCGTGCGACTTTGCGTCCGAAAAGTTCGATAAACTTAACTTCGATCATTTCTCTCAGGAGGACGAACTGATCAGGGAGAACGATGAAGAAAGAGGAGAAATGAGAAAAATTGAATCACTTTTCTTTTGCTGGATTGCTTCATGCTTCGCAATGACGGAGATAATCCTCGAGAGTGTTTGTGAGAAAAACTTTCAATCCTTTCAAATTGAGATCAGGATTCTCCGCAAGCATATATCCGAAATAGGTCGAGGTATTATATGTGTATGGCTCTCGTATTTTCGGCATGATGATACT
>JAYWFD010000137.1:0-3423 GCA_043778965.1 Candidatus Altimarinota bacterium | reverse complement strand
TTCTTTATGTCATCCTCAGCTCCTTCATTTTTCGACATCCCCACTCCCAAGATTTCTCTCCGCAATAGAATCAATGCACTTCGAGAATGAGCGAAACTTCCGATTATCGAAGTACGAGTCGGAAGTGATTCTGATCTCCCAAAGATCAGGAAGATTCTCGAATGACTCAGGGAATATCCTCTGCTCGTGAGGATAGCATCTGCCCATAGGACTCCCGAAGCTATGGCAGAACTCGCACGAGCATTTCCGAATGTGCTCGAGTCACTTGAAAGTGATAATACTTTCAAAAATGTCACTCCTGAAGTAATAGCAGTTGCTGGGAGGGCTCCAAGTAGTTATCTGTATCGCGGCCGCTGGTGGATCGGCTCATATCGCTGGTATGACCGCATCAGAGACGGAAGTACCTGTCATTGGATATCCTGTCCCCAGTAGGACCAATGGACAGTGAGACTCTGATGCTTCAATGCGACATATGCCACCAGGGATACCGAATGGAGTATCAGCATTCGAGTCAGTACTCGTGGATCAAGCGAAAGCGATATATAATAGGAAAGAAGACTCTTCTGTAAAGATTTATATCCCAGAGTCCACTCTTATCACTTCAGATCTACAGGATCTCATCGCGAGGATCTGACTCGCAGTGACTCATACACTCGAACAAGCTGAAATCGGTATATTTCCTCATCCTATTAGTAGCTCTGTGATTGCATACGAAAGTCAAAATCGTGAAGATGTAGCAACATGAGTACTTATGTCCACACAAGATCTCTGAACGAAAATATCAATCACCAATCCTACACTTGATGCTCCGATAGATACTGATGATCGTACTCTAGACGCTGCTCTCAGGAAATGAATCACAGATCTCAACCTTTTCACTACTCCATGACTCTCGATGTGAGCATCTGTCTCATGAAAAATAAACCTTACCAATGCCGTCCTCTTCGCTGCGAGGATCGTCGCGATACATAATGATAGAGTACGTCATGCGCTCGAGAAATACCGAAAGGAGCAACTTGGTTCTACAGTACGTAGTAAGGATGTAGATCTCGTAGAATCACAACTTCAATAATATTTTTCCTAACTTTTCACTTATATGCCAGATGTTCTTGCACCAACCACCAATATAGAAGTGACTCCAGCATTTGCACTCCAAATAGCCTCAATGTCTTGAATGGAATTATTAACCCAGAGGTGAGAATGGGAATCTCAGAGAACTGAAAGAGATGCAGATCAACGTGTTATAGATCCTCATATGCGAGCAATCGATGTCCTCATTCCTGTAGCATACTTTCGATCTGAAGAAATCCCAGCATGATGACTCGAGCTTTCCCCTTGAGTGAGACTCATCCACTCTGGAAAAGTCAGGAATACATCAGCTCATCCGACAAATAATGAAAGACTTATTGTTGTGAATACGGATCGTATTTCTACACATGATGTCGTACATGATACTGTCATTCCTTGAAAAGGAGAGAATCTCAAATCAGTAAGTGATTACTGGGTAACGTATTTTGCAAATCACCCAAATACAAGTCATATCCCAACTCAGCGTGCCCTCACTCATGAAGGTATCTCTGAGTGACTTCCATCTGAGTTCCAGTGAAAATGACTCGAATCACGGACGAATGTCTTTCGCAAACTCAAACCATTTCCTATAGAAGCGATTGTTCGAGGCTACCTCTATGGGTCTGCCTTCGAAGGATATGGGAAAGTGCAGAGTGGATATCTCAGTGTAAAAAATAAACAAACAGGCGAGTGGGAGCTCGGAGAGCATGTAGGAGAATGACTCCAGAAGTGTAGTGCATTTTCTGAATCTCTCTTCACACCATCGACAAAATGAAAAGTCGATATCAATATCAATTTTGATGGAATAATCACTGAGATACAGAATTGGTTAGTGAGTGAAGGTATCTGTAGTCCAGAAGCAGCCACAGAAAAAGCAAAAACATACGCCGAGCAAATACGAGAATATTCTCTCGCTCTCTACAATACTGCCAATAAACATGCAAAGACAAAATGGCTCACTCTTGCCGATACAAAATTCGAATTCGGACTTGATGATGAATGAAAGGTTACACTCATAGACGAAAGTTGTACTCCAGATTCTTCTCGATATTGGACAACAGACTCGATTGTTTCATGACAAGAACCAGAGCAATTCGATAAACAGGCGGTACGAGATTGGGTTGCAGGGGAATGGAAAAGATTAAAAGATATTAAAGAATTAGAAGTAAGATGAGACAATGCTGAGTATAAAGAAATGGATAATGCGTCATGGAGTACTTTATGGGGAACCATCTGGGAAAGTATATCTTATGACGAAAAGAAACCATCTCTCAAGATCCCACTAGAAATTATTGCCATTGCACAAGAAAAATATGCAGAGATTTGAAGAAGGTTTTCTCTTGATTATGTGCAGCTAATATGACAGGTTGCACAAGTAGTAGAACAGAATATTACAATCACTGATAATCTGGAGAGGGAATACGGAAAGTTAAAAAAACTTATGAAGATAACAGATGATTCAGAAATAGAACAAAGAATAGTATCATTTACAGTAACCACAGAAACTCCTCATCAGGATGGTCCGGCTATCGCTTGAACCACCCAATCAAGAGAAGTGGCAGTAGATTGAAATACCCGAAAAACGGCACTCTTCCTCCTCTGGCTCTGTGCTGAACTAGGAACTGATGAATTTACAGTAAGTGACGGTGTAATAAGATATGTACGCGCTTACTATGGAGATAATTTCTGTGACTCAGTCCTACGACCATGAGCAAAATGACATGACAATCTGAAAGCACTACTTAAAATAGGAACAAAGTTTTCCATCACAAGAGGATCTCAACAATAACGAACACGGTAGCCAGTATAGATGAACAACTCTCCTAACAAAAATCTTCCCGATTTCTCCCTACGCATATGCCTACCGAAACTCATACGCCATCCATAGAACCAATCTTGCAAAGAGCCAAAAACCTCCGAGAAGGTGAAATGAGCCTTTTCGTGACCCCAGCTGATCTATGAGATTCACCGTCAAGAGAGGGAATCGAGTGACTGAGAAAGAGCATGAAGAAGCTCTGATTCGTTCTCGTTTCGACTCGTTGATCCACCACTTATGAGTTCTACAGATGATGATGGTTCAGGTACTACCGTGATATGATCAGATATATACTCGAACTGGACTCACGGATAGGAATCTAGCCCATTTACCTTCTTCTTCAGCCATTCCTCGTAAAGTCCTCCTAGAGAACGATTATCTCTCCACTATCACTCGCCCAACTCGATCGATATGATCCCTGAGTGCTTGATTTTCTATATTGTCATAGGAGACGAAGTCGACACGATAGGGAAGATAGAGGGTATCGTAGGCGATATAGAGACGGATGATATCCTGATATGATAGCTGACCACACAGAG
>JAYWFD010000136.1:0-9080 GCA_043778965.1 Candidatus Altimarinota bacterium | reverse complement strand
AATGAAGGATCCAGAATTTTAGAAACATGGATTCTTCGCACACTCAGAATGACGAGACTAGGAAATTAGTGAAAAAATTTGATCTTATCAGCACTTGGATGAGTGCGAAGTTTCTCAAGAGTCTTCGCTTCGATCTGACGGACTCGCTCACGAGTCACGCCGAACTCACGACCGACTTCTTCGAGGGTATGCATCTCACCTCCATCGAGTCCGAATCGCATGACGATGATCTTCTTTTCACGAGGCGTGAGAAAATCAAGCATCTCATAGAGATTTTCTTTGAGTATTGAGAGATTCGTCGCCTTCTCCGGAGTGAGATACTTATCATCTTCGACGAAGTCACCGAGAGTCGTATCTTCTTCACCACCGACAGGAGAGTCGAGAGAGAGGATATCCTGAGAGATACGCATGATCTGACGAACCTTACGAACATCCATCTCTAATTCTAATGCAAGCTCTTCCATAAGTGGCTCACGGGCAAGTTCCTGAGTGAGACGACGATATGTATGATTGAATTTATTGATCGTTTCCACCATATGAACTGGCACACGGATAGTACGAGCCTGATCTGCGATAGCACGAGTGACTCATTGGCGGATCCACCATGTAGCGTACGTCGAGAATTTAAATCCTCGATCTGGATCAAACTTATCTACCGCACGGAAAAGTCCTACATTTCACTCCTGGACGAGATCGAGAAGCCCGAGTCATCGACCCATATATTTCTTCGCAATAGATACGACGAGGCGAAGATTCGCTTCAGCGAGACGCTTGCGAGCTTCCTGATCTCACTTCTGGATGAGTCGACCGAGGCGTACTTCTTCTTCTGCATCGATAAGTGGGAATCGTCCGATCTCGTTGAGATACATGCGGATCGAGTCATCCGAGATTTCAGAAAGGTCGACATCTTGATTCTTCTTTCCAGCATCACGAAACATCTCATCATGATCGAGAGAGTCTACTAGCTCGACTCCGAGCTTCGCGAGACGTGAGAATACTTCATCCATAAGTTCGATATCATCTCATGGTGGAAGTGCTGTCATGACTTCATCATAGACGAGACGTCCTTCTGATTTTCATTTCTTGAAGAGAAGTTGCATCTGCTCCGTCATACCTTCGAGGAATTCCTCTGGAACAGTCACATCGAGGAATTTTTTGAGGTTTTTCTTACGACGCTTATCTGTAAAAAAATCTTTTGGTCATACATATCCATCTCACTTTTCTGGCGCATCATCATCGTCATCAAAGGGATCTTCAAAATCATCATCAAACTCATCTTTTATAACTGGATCTTCCTCTGTATCAGGATTGGATTCATCTGGAGGTATAGCATGATCATCGAAGGTATCTCGTTCTCTCTGGGAAAGTGCTTTCTTTGGTTCAGGTGTAGAAGCTGATGACGCAATAGGGGCAGGAGGAATATTGATAGCATCCATATCAAATGATGAAAGATCTATTTCTTCGATAGAAGTATCTTTTTGGGGCTGTTTTTTCTTAGTGGACATGTAAAAGAGTATATTACTTAAGTATGGTTTGTAGGAGTCAGAGACTTATAGCTTTAGGAACAAAAATTCTTTTCACGTCAGAAATAGCTCTTCATGAAGCAATTTCTTTTCTATATTCGGATACGAGTAAATCTGAATGAACATTTTTTATGAGCTGTAAGCAAGCTTTTTCTAGGGCTGTCTTATTTTCATCGAGATGTGTAGACTCGAGAGAGAGGGATATGATTTTCAGTCGCTCTTGGTCGTCTGGATCACGCACAGTGCCAGATATGACAGCAGATAATAGCGAAAAATTCCCTTCTCGAGAAAGGTCTTCTTGAGTATATCGAAATTCTCGGAAAAACAAGTCCAAAAGACTATAGGAAGAAATATATCCTGCAAGAAGCTCGCTCGGCGTAAAAATATCCTTATTTACCTCCTCAGATTCTTTCTCTTTTGATACATATCTCGATCTCGTATCTCGAGCAAAGGATCATTTCTTGTATTCGGAAAATATCGCATCTTTCGATACGCCGAGTTTCGAAGAAATCTCAGTGATGTGCATATCGATCTCGATCTGAGATTTTATAGGGATCAGAAAAGAAAGACATTTTTCAATCAGTTTCTTTTTCCCGATGACACTATCCAGATCATATTCACGACCTCATTCGGCAAGATAAAATCCTATAGGTGAAAAAGCATCCTTTTTGAGTCCGACAAAATCGCCACCTGATTTGATAAACTCATCTGGATCTTTCCCATTGGGAATAGCTATGATACGCACCTCTATATCCTGATTCGCAAGGGACTCGATAGAAGCAAATGTCGCCTTCACTCCAGCATTATCCGAATCAAGACAGAGATAGATAGTCTTCGTGAACCGTTTCAGTATCTGTATATGCTCTACTGTGAGGGCTGTACCACTTATGCCTACAGTATTCTCGATACCTGCTTCATGGAGCGTGATCGTGTCCATCTGCCCTTCGACGATATAGACTTCACCTGATTTCGATATAGATTGCTTCGCAAGATGGAGTCCGTAGAGGATCGAACTTTTATCGAAGATATGTGAAGCAGGGGAGTTCAGGTATTTCGGAAGTGCACTATCAAGGACTCGTCCCGTAAAGGCGACGACATGCCCCATACTATTGGCGATCGGAAAAGTGATCCGACCGAAAAACTTATCTCTTCATTCGGCGATGAAGATCCCCGAATCGATCAGAAACTGTGGAGTGAATCACTTCTCTTTAAGATCAAACCAAAGATCTCGTGGTGAATTCGAACACCCAAGCTGAAATTTTTTGATCGTCTCATCACTCATTTCACGATCCTTAAGATAATCAAGATATTTTTTATTCTCATCTTTATACAGAGCAAGATGATACCATTCTGCTGTAGTACGATACAGTGAATAGATATCTCATCCAGCATCGGCTTTCTCCTTCTGGAAGTCAGTCTTGAGCTCTACTCCTGCCTCTTTCGCAAGCACTTGTATAGCTTCTCGGAATTCGATCTTCTCGATCTCCATCAGGAACTTCAGTGGACCGCCTCATTTTCCACAAGAGAAGCAATGAGCAATATTCTTCTGAGGAGATATGATGAAAGATGGTGACTTCTCACTATGAAAAGGGCAGAGTGCCTTATAGTTGATACCTGCTTTTTTCATATCCACATATCGCCCGACGATGTCGAGGATACTGATACGGGATTCGATGTCTTGGGAGAGAGACATTACCTTCTAATAATAAATTCTATATTATCCAAATTCGAGGATACTCGAGTGAGCCAAAATGGAGAGAATGAGATCGCGACTTCATGCACGCGTCACTCTTGGATAAGTCGATCTATCGCTTCTTTTTTGGTAAGTCCTGCTATCATCACTTTCATACGCCGAGTGAGCTCATTCGATGAATTCTCGAGATCATAAGTGATCGTCGTATTCATCTCCATACTTGCCTTAATCGTAGAATCGTCTGGTTCTCGAGATATCACATTGGTAAGACGAAGAGTATCTTCATGAATAGCAAGTTCCTTATCTGTACCGAGAAGGAGCTTCTCACGGAATATCCCCGTAAGATAGTCGATGACAGCAGCACGATCATATATAAGTGCATTGGCTGTGAGTGATCCTTTGATCTCCACTTCAGTAGCTGGATCTCAGATCTTCTGCCCTGAACTGAGAGAGAGTACTTCACCCGTGAGAGTTATAGCCTCGCCCATGAGAAGACTATAGTCTTCAGCATTATTTTTATTTTCTGTATCAAGCCATGCCTGAAACTGCGCACGAGCAATACGTTTGAGTTGTTCACGAAGTATAGCTTTTGATTTGCTTATCTCTGGCTCTGTGACAATCCTGAGGGTTGAGTCTGTTCATCATATAAAGTTCTCTTTTGCCTTTGCATACACTTTATCTCGATTAAATTTTAGCCCTGGTATAGAGAGGTATGTTCCTGTGACGATATTTCCACGCGATCCTATTTGTTTCCCTGCTTCATCATTTTGATCAGCTTTTAGGTAGACTTCTGCAGATCCAAGTTCTGTTACACCATTGATCTTCTGCGCAGCTGGAACATTGATCCATGATAGACTTCGATATACAAGTCCATCTTCTGTAACAAATCTCGTAGATGGTTTAAGTGTTTGTACGGTGGTAAGCTCATTGTAGAGAGTGAGTCTTCATCATGCATTTGTAGCTGAGTTTGGATCGATAGCTTCTATCGCAAATTTCATACTATGTTCGATAGGAAGAGCTATTTTTTTCATCTTTACTCTGTTTTTCTCTGTGAGTAGGGTTCCGGATGAGCCCTGAGCAAATATGATATTCGATATGATAGGTCGAACTGTCGTTTGTGGTATCACTGAAACGTAGGTCTTAGATACTGCAAAATGAAAGATAAAAACCAAAAGCGAAAGAGACATAATAAGTCCTGAAACTATCAAAAATGTATTGGGAGAATGCCGTTTGATTTTATGAAGTGGAACTTTGGGTCGCTTGCGAGTAGAGAGAAACATGAGATATTCTCATCATCGCTTGAGTTCATATATAAAATATTCCCACATACTCATGTTATGTTTTACGATGTTCTTCTTGGAGAATTCACGATCAAATTCGGCTCGCACTCAGGAAAGTGTTGCACCAATACCGATAGATCTTGCCATTTCTACCTCATAATCATGAGAGAGAAGGAGACTAAATTCATCGATACGAAAACGTTTTTTCATAACAAGAAATACGTCACGTGTCAGAGGAAAACTCGCTTCGCCCATATCTATAAGTATCGGGGTAGGTCCAGCATGAATACGCTCACTCATAGCTCTCAGCGCTTGGATGAGTGTCATTTCTGGTCGAAGTATAAGCTTATTCATAGTGATAGAGAGTGTATCGAAGTATGCGAATTATCGGATCTTTTTTTGTATAGAGAAGCTCTTGTCCGAGATAAGAGAGTCATTCAGTGATAAGATATTCTTTAGGTATTTTCTCCATCATGGAAGTTTCTGCAAGATGGAGATTTTTTCCATCATATCCGATATTCGTAGAAAGTATATCAAAAAATAGTGATTCAATCCAAGAAGAAGAAAACACACCACCAGAGACAAAAATATTCTTCATTTTTATGGACTCATCTTCCCGAGTTATCGACGAGATGAGGACATCCGTGATATAATCAAAATATTCACGTACTATAGATTCCCTCTGTTCTTTCTCTATGTCGGTAGGATTGGTACGCCTTAAAAGATTCTCAATTTCTGTGTAAGAACTTTTTGGATAAGCTTCTCCTATCATATCCATAAGCATGCTTGATCCTATCGCAAAAGTATCTAAATACGTAATCTCATGTTTTTTCTCAAATACAATAGTAACATGGGTATATCCTATATCAATATAGATATTATCATCATAAACATGTTCTCCTTTTTCTATAACTTTAGAAAAAATAAGTGGTATAGGAACGAGAGATATTGTCTTCTTTTTCAAGCTCGATATGATTGATCTGAGGATATTGTATTCGCTTGCAAGAGCATAAATATTGAGAACATTTATACGAACATGCTTTCCTGGAAGTCCTATAGGATTCGTCACTTGTTTGCCATCGATAGTGATAGCTGTAAGTGTGCTCGATATGAGTCGGATATCATCATGTATGAGTCCATATTCTGCTTTAGCTTTTTCTTTTGCTCGCCCAAGTGAAGTTTTCTCTATCTTTTCTATCATAGTGTCGAGTTCTTCCATAGCTAGTGGTACATAGTCATCTGCACGTATGTACTGACTTGCCGTTATATCATGTATACACATGGTCGGAGAGAATCCCATAATGATATCTTCTGGAATCTCATCGATATATGCACATGCCTCATGGATAGCTTTGTCGATGGCATAAGCAACTCATTGCATATCCATTATGACGCCTTGAAGCATATTTTTCCTATGCTGACGGACGCTCGCAGACCCTTCCAGCTTTAATTTGCCTTCCTTCATAGTATAAAGGGAGGCTCGCACACGATAAGATCAAAGATCGATCGCTATAAATCGATCGTACTCATGGATGTTGGATATACGAAAACTCATAGAAAATTATGGCAAAAGGATACGAAAAAAATGAGAAAAAGCAAATGAGAAAAAGCACGAAATAATCGTTTTCTGCTCAGGATTTGTATCCAAAATTTGTAAAAAAAGAAAGATAATGATACATTAGAAGAAGTTCAATCTATTTTGTAAAAAGTACACCGAGAATTATTCATATGATTATATCTCGCTCTCGCATCAATTACCTGTGGTATCTTCTCTCTTGGATGATACTCCTATCTTTTACTATTATTGTTTATCACTTTGTTACTGAGTCAAACATATTTCGACTCGATCCTAGTACTTGGACTCTCATAGATAATGGATACAAGACGCTTCGTGGACTTCTTATAACTGCCATAATAGCAAATATTGTGAGCCTTACAATACGAGAAATAAAATATGGATTTTGAAGTGACCACCTATTTATAAGAAAATTTCTACCAACTGTAAAATTCATAATCATACTTCTCATATGGATCATTAGTAGTTTTCTCATACTCGAAAACCTCCAGATAGATACGAGCAAGCTCCTTGCAGGAGCTTGAATCTGATGAGCAATATTCGTCCTCGCGAGCAAAGATATCATCGCCAATCTTCTTGGTAGTCTCTCCATTATACTCAGTAAGACATTCGAGATAGGTGACACTATAAAAATAAAATGAATCGAGGGCATCGTAGAAGAGATCAATCTCAACTATACAAAACTCATGAGTACTGAATGAAAAGTCGTATATATACCAAATCGTACCCTCAACACCGAAAACCTCGAGAACCTCACAAGAAGGCGATTTTATCTATATTCCTATAAAGTACCCTTCAAGAAAAATATCGGTGATCCAGAAAAAGTACAAGATATGCTTATGCTCATAGAGTGAAAGATCGGTGAATACTCTCCGATAGAAGTAGAAATAAGAACAGATATTCCAAATGCAACTGATTTCGTGTATATTTTTGAAGTAAAAGTCCCAGAAAAAAATGATGACTTTGATAAAGAGATTCGAGAATTTCTTATTCCTTATATTTTCATGAAGGATAAGTAAATCTATCAACATAGATGTCCCCTCTTATATAACATATTTTATGGAAATCCGTACTCTTTGTGTTGCAAAAAAAGAAAACAGAATATACTCTAGAGCATATTTTCACCACCTTAGCATATGGCAAATAGTCTTGCTTTTCTTCTTCTGTACCTCATCATTGGTTCAGTAGCAACATTCTTGATCATTCCTTGATATATCAGATTTTTATATAGACATAATCTCGGAAAAAAGATTCGAGAAGAAGGTCTTATCTGAAAAGCGACTGAATTCGCAAGGCTCCATGCATGAAAAATTGGGACGCCAACAATGTGAGGCTGAGTTATACTTTGAGTCATATTTTTTATAGTAATATTTTCTATAGGAATGCAGTATTTAGCTCCAAAATTCTGATTCAATATCAATTACTCCCTTCTCAATAGGAACGAGACATACCTCGCACTTTTTACACTCTTCACAGTCTGAGGTATCGGACTCGTAGATGACTATCTAAATATTAGAGAAATCGGTAGAACAAAATGACTCTCCGCACGAGTCAAACTCATACTTCTTTTTCTTTTTTGAGCTCTTGGAGCTTATTGGTTTTACTTTAAGCTTGGATATACAAATATCAGTATACCCTTACTTGGGAGTATAGACATCGGTTTTTGGTATATCCCCCTATTTGTCCTCATTATAGCAACGATGGCAAATAGCGTGAATATCACTGATGGGCTTGATGGACTTGCAGGCGGATTACTTTTGTTTAATTATGGAGTATATGCCTTTGTCTGCTATAGTCATAATCTTTATATCCTATCAGCACTTTGCCTCATTATTTGTGGCTCACTTATAGGGTTCTTATGGTTTAATATCAAACCTGCCCAATTCATTATGGGAGATGTCGGATCTCTTTCACTTGGTGCAACTCTCGCTATTATGGCGATGATGACCGATACTCTTATCGTTCTTCTTATTACGAGTGCTATCTTTTGGCTCGAAATGTTTTCCGTTATCATTCAATTGCTTTCTAAAAAGTTTCGAAATGGAAGAAAAGTTTTTCGTATAGCACCATTTCACCATCATCTCGAAGCAATAGGCTGGAGCGAAGAAAATATCGTCATGCGATTCTGGCTCATAGGGATGATCCTAGCAGTACTTTGAGGGATAGTAAGTCAGCTAATATAGTCTTTATAACTTAATATAAATATTTGTAAATTCAAAAATTATTCCCCTAATGTATTCCTTTACCAGAGAGCTTAATCAAGGATTTGGCAATACTTCATCGCATAAAATAAAGCTTTCTTTGTAAGAAATTTTTTGCAATCTGCAAGAACGTGTCTATAATGCCTTTGTCCTTTATTTTTTAACTTTTTCCACTATGAAAAAGCAGGACTTCATTAAGTCAGTAGCAGCAAAGGCTGGTCTCAGTCAAGATGCTGTTGCTAAAGGTCTCGGAGCTATGATCGAAGTTATCACTAAATCACTCAAGAAGGGTGAGGAAGTCAATGTTACTGGTTTTGGTGCTTGGAAGGTTTCAAACCGTGCAGCTCGCAATGGTGTAAATCCTAAAACAGGTGAAAAAATCAAAATTCCTGCTATGAAAACTCCTGTTTTCCGTGCTGGTAAGACTCTCAAGGAAGCTGTAAGATAGTCTTCTCTCATAAAAACACCTGATTTTCAGGTGTTTTTTTTGTATTTTATAGAAAAGAGTGGTATGCTTAGGGAGTTACTTATAAAAAATTCATGATTCATGCAGATATCTCCCATCAAGACTATGCTAATGCTCTAAAGGATCTTAGAAAGACTTCAGAGGATCTTTCTCATTTATGAATAATGATTGATTTTGCTGCGGATCATGCACAATCAAAGATTATACGAGATTTTGTGTGATCTATTTTTGATGATCATGCCGTACTTGCTCCATGGAAAGGAAGATTTATTCTGATTACCGATGAGCTTATCAATAACGCTATAGAACATGGAAGTAGAGATGGCGATATTAATATGTGT
>JAYWFD010000135.1:0-3467 GCA_043778965.1 Candidatus Altimarinota bacterium | reverse complement strand
ATGAGATAAATTGAAAACAGAAAAAGTAGAGTTCGAAAAAAGACGGACATATCGATAAAAAAATGAAATAAAAATGACGACTAAATCTATATATTATATGCCTTCTCGATCTCTCTGAAACTGAGTCGCCTCATCTCCATAAGAGCTTTCATGAGTTTTCATTTTTTCTCTGCATCATCACTTTTCATGTACTCGGTGAAATTCGCAGGGATGAGTTGCCATGAGACCCCGTATTTATCTGCGACCCATCCACACATCTCAGCTTCCGGAAGGGCAGAGAGCCGATCATAATAATAATCGAGCTCTTCCTGATCCGCACATGGTACCATGAATGACACTGCACAGGAGAAGTCGAAAGTATGTGGTCCGACCGCGTCCATCGCACTCATAGTAAAATCTCCGATATGGAACTGTGCATGCTTGATCTTTCACTCGGCACCACCTTCTCACTTCACATATCGTGATAGGATATTCACTCCCGAATGAGCAAACACGCTGGTATAGTAGTTCACTGCTTCCTCGGCTTTTCCGACTTTCCCCCCAGTAAATGAGAGACACGGAGCGATACGTTGGGAGAGAGTTTTCTCCGTATAGAAGAGCTGCCATGAGGCCCCATACTTATCCTCGACCCATCCATAGTGCTCACTCCATGGATAGGATCAGAGTTCCATGAGAGACTTTCCTCATGTTGAAAGCTTATCCCAGAGTTTCGAGATCTCATCCTTGTCACTTGAGCTGACAAAAAATGAGATCGAAGGGTCAATATGGAAATATGGTCATCCATTCAGCGTCGCGAAGGGAACTCAGATCAGTTCGAACTCGACGATCATGATATCGCCCTTTTTCGATCCAGGGAGATGTTCGTTCGGCTCATCATAGAGCCCTGTTGTGGTAATTTTACTTTCTGGAAAAGTGGTAGTATAGAACTCCGCCATTTCGAGAGCATTTTTGTCGTGAGACCAGAGGCAAGTAGTGAACATAGAGTGAAAAAGATAGAGAATAAAAATTATACGATGTTCTTTATCGCCCGATCATGCAACCGACTGAAAAAGAAAATCCCGATGATTGCCCCGATCATCGCATAGAACATATCGGACTGAGTATCCCAGATATATCCCTGTGTTCCGAGGAATGAGTCACCCGCCGAGCCCGTCCACACCGACACCCACCACTCGAATATCTCGTAGAGCGAGCTCAGTGCCATACAGAGCGTGATCGAGAGGAATCCGAGCCAACCCTTCTTCGTGACGACTCACTTCCTGAGAAGTATCTCTCTCGCGATAAATGCGGGGATGAATCCCTGTGCGAGGTGTCCGACCTTATCATAGTTATTGCGTGCTTGTCCGAGTACATCGCGTATCCAGTCAAAGAGTGGGACTTCTGCATAGGTATAGTGTCCTCCGACACAGAGGATGATCGCATGGATGAGGATGAGTGTATAGAGAAAGTTCGTGAGTGGGAACCTGCGATACGTCACGAGGATGATGACGAGCCCGATGACGGCAGGGAAGACCTCGAGTCACCACGTGAGATAGTCATGTGGTCATATCGCCGACCAGAGGAGGACGAGGAGAAAGGTGATGAGGAGGGCGAGGTGATAGCGCATAGCTTGGATTAAAGTTTAATTTGATTTCGATAAATTATTTTTGCTCAAAATTCTTCAACTATTCTTCTTACGAATTTTATTTTCGAATTAAATTCAATTGGATCATTTAGAAAATGATTACTCCATTCTCTAAGCAGCAAAATAATTCATTCGTTCATTAATCAATAAAGTTCTTCAGGTGATAGAAATACGGTATGTTGGTTTAACTGCTTTTTAAAAATTTCCTCTAGTTTCCTGGTTTCATTGGCATAGCTAGAATGATTTACTTGTATTCACTTTGAAGCAGTTGAAAAGAAATGACTTAATGAGTTTCTTAACAGGATAAGAGATTTACTGTTAATGTGGTTGAGTCTATTGTTTTGATTAAAGTAAGTATTTTTAGTGTTCAGTAAATATGTATCAATAAATAATTTTTTATTTTTTGTGCCTTTATCCATTGCAAGATTAAGCAGCTCCAATTGATCACTTGTCTTATATGTATATGCTAAAAACAGATTAAACACTGTTTCTAGGAAGCTAAAAATAACCAACATTTGTGACCGAACCGGAAAGTCTATTTTGAAATTTTCGGCATAATTATTCGGATTTTCCATGGAGTATTCATAATCAATATTATTTTCCTCTAATTTTCCTCATAAATATATAATAAGATCAAAGAAACTAAGCGAATGCTTTTTGATTTCCTCCAATCTCTTTTCAATCTCTACTACAACTTTAACCTCTTTTTCTATCTCCATTAAAAAATCAAAAATTTCAATTAAATCTTGAGATATTAGTATTGTATCTTTATCAAAGATTAAATGTGATTTGTTATCAGACATTTATTAAAAATTACTTTTACTCCATTCTACTCCAGATTATACAGTATTCCCCATTTTTTCAAGCAGATAAAAAATCCACCAACTCGAGATTGACGGATTCTTTTATTATTCATTTTTCCTTACTTATACATCCCACCTCGACTATCTGCATCATAGAAGTATACGAGGATTTCATCTTCGACGATCGCATAGAGGAATCTATATTGTCCGATTCTGAGACGATAGTGTCATTCGTGTCATTGATATGGCTTTACGTCAGCGTTTGGATGATATGGATCTTTTATGATTTCATCGAATTTCTCATCAAAACGCAAAAGAAACGCTTTGTCGCGTTTCTCGAGGAATTTGATCACAGTTTTCGAGAATCGATAGTTATACATTATTCTGACTTTGATGCTATAAGTTTGGCGAGAAACTCCTTCCCATCGACACTTTCACCGTTTCTATATTCTTCCATAGCTTTTTCGAACTTCATATTTCTTCGTATTGTTTTTCCTGTTTTCATCGAAAGTCCGATGAGATAATATCCCGCCTCAAGTGGATTATTAAACCGAGTTTTTATTTTGCCATCAGAGATGTTGTCTATCGTTATGGTAGTCATGGATGAATTATATTCGTAATTGTAATATTGCAATATTGATTATAGATTTTCGAAATTACTATCTAGCCTCCGATTATACCGTATTCTTTATTTTTCAAGCAGATAAAAAACCCACCAACTCGAGATTGATGGGTTTTTGGTTGCACTCGATCTACCTGAGTCATATTGTTTTCTGCGAGACTCAGAGGACCATATTCACGAGTGCGAGGACGACTGCGAATACAAGCGCGACCCAGAACCCATCGATGACGAAGCCAGGGACGAGCTTCGCGACGAGGAGGACCATGAGGACATTGATAATGAGGGAAAAAAGTCCAAGCGTGAGGATGTTGAGCGGAAGTGTGAGAATATTGAGTATGGGGACGATGATCGTATTCACGATCGCGAGGACGACTGCGACGATGACAGCCGTCAGGTACCCATCCACATGCGCACCTGG
>JAYWFD010000134.1:0-3487 GCA_043778965.1 Candidatus Altimarinota bacterium | reverse complement strand
TCTACTCTGTCTTTTGGGGGATTATTCCTTTTTCGTCTCTACTTTTGCTTTCGGTTTCCTGCGAAGGACGAACCAGGCGATAAGTGGAAAGCAGAGGATGGCGATGATATACTGGAGTGTTCCACCACCACTAGAGCTACCTGATGATCCGAGAGAAAGTGCACTACTTGGAGATGATGACCCAAGCTTGAGGCTATCAGCGTATCCTCAGTTATTGAAAGAGCCTACAGATTTCGAAGTTCATATACTCATACTTTGAGCACGTATCATGCTATCGTTATTCATCACTCCTCTTCCAAACATAGGAGCAGGAGATTCGCCTATGAAGTTCTCATATTTCGTGTCGTATTTGTCTTCTTGCTCGGAGTATCGTTCGAGGTCTGCTTTTTGCCGATCGGTTTCGAGTGCGATGAGGCTGACTGATTGGTTCACGATATGTGCAGTCTGACCGATATCCTCTTGAATTACGACACTTACTATTCTTTCAGCAAGTACTTTCCAATGAGATGTAAGAGGTATATTGCTTCATCAATAGATTTCATATTTTATATTTATATCTAGGCTTCACAATATTTCACTATCATTTTTATTAAAAGGAGCAAAATCAATTATTTCTATTACCTTTCCTACATATTTTTCTAATCTCTTTATCTTATATTTTATCATTGTTTCATAGCTGGAAAACTCTAGAATTTCCCCATTATCGAAGACAAGAATGGGTAATCATACAATGTTACGTATTATTATACTTTCAGAGTCCTTTATGATACTATTGAGTGCAGGACTTTCCTTGTCTAAAGGACTTAATTTAAAAAGTCGTTGAACTGTTGAGTTTTGAAGTCATCCTGAAAATATATCATCACTATGGATTTCTCGTAAAAATGCCTCATTTGAGATATCTTCTCCCATTACCTTCTTCCCATCGATATTTCCCTGAATTGCTTGAAGTGTAGGAAGTGATAATCCAGAGTACGTTTCACATTGTTCATTTTTTTTCTGAGTCGAGAAAAGATTCTTTACACCTTCCTCTAGTGAACCACCTTCTTCCAGAGTCATGACTTCTCCTTCACTTGCGAGGATAGCCTTCGTCACTTCAGTTTTCAGTGTACGGATCCTCCCACCTATCTGTATGAGAGAGATACTATTGGATTTGATTTTTTTGTAGTCAATATTCTTATTCTCAGCGAGTGCGAGCTCATAGGAGTTATCGTCGGTGAGGATGACGATATTCGCATTCTCGATATTATTTTCTGTTATATAGGTGATCACGCGAGCCATATCAGTCATCCCCCAGAAGTCGATACCCGAGATATCATATCCCTCTGCAGTGACAGCCGTATTGAAAGAGTAGATATCGAGAGCGATACCATTATTTTTCCACGTATTAATGAGTTCTTGGTAGCGTTTTTTTATCTGCTTATCTTTCCCGGCACTCTTCGAGATATCGAGAAATACGATATTTTTGGTGAGGTTTTTATTTGTATTTTCGAACTGAGACATATCGAGATTCGGATATGTATTTATACTACAAAAACTAGTTATATCTTTAGATGTGGTATCGACTTCTAGTTTTCTTCAGGCATTAAGTTTTTGGATATCATTAGTTTTCTCAGAGTCTTGCGCGATGACTTTGATTCACTCAGATATCCGAGTCATGATCTCAGACTTATCTGTAAGTTTCAGATTGAGTATATCTGTCTTTGGTATTATAATGACCATCTCTCCAGCATAAAAAGGAGTGACATAGGTAAACTGTACACGTTGTCGTCATTGTGTTTCGGGATCATTTTTTGAGAGTACAGGAAATACTCTTAGGCGATATGTCGTCGGACCTGTCTGTTCGAGGAGGGCTGGATCAGTATTGCGACGGAGCGAGTCAGCATATACTTTGGCTGCGGCTCCACGAGGAGCGATCACTCCGATGAGTTCGAGATTGAGTCCGAGTCTGAGATCAGTCATTGCAGATTCTGCGTTTGGGAGTTCTATAGAGTATATGACTTCCTGATTTTCTACATCAGTATTTTGGAATTCATAAGTGACAGTAGTAGCTATAGCTCATATATCTGAGAGGATCTGAGATTCATGCTTTGCGAAGTTCAGAGTGACTTTTGCATTCTCACCGCGAGCGATCTGGGTCGTCGCATTCGAGCTTCGAGCCTTGTACTTGTCTGCATCGACCTCATCATCGATAGCACTTTCTATCGATTCATCGTAGATTCTTGCGTAGAGATCCGCAGTTCCATATCATCTTCGAGTTTGGTATTCTACCTTGAGTGCCCACTTGAGGAGTGAGATATCCGCAGCTTTTTGGAGTCAGACTTTTCATTCCCCTTCTTTTTGGAGGATGGAATATGCTTTCTGTATACGGTTCTCTATCAGGAGAGTCTTCCAGTTCGGAGAGAGCCATATGATGAGAAATATAAATGCGAGACCGACACTCATTCGGAGTATATTTCTCCAGTTGGTTTCAGAGACCTCATCGAGTTCCATCCATGCATAAGTGAGAATGAACCACACCCCGAGGCTATATCCACAAATAGAGAAAAATGATACGATGATAAACTCACCCATTCTATTGTAGCGAAACTCATCGATAAACTCACCAAGAAAAAAGAGAGGTATAAATATCGAGAGTCATATGAGAAAGGCGATGATATATTTCTTATATACCTCAAAGAACCGTGAGAGAATAGGGAGAGATTTTCTCGTAAGTCCTTCTATGAAGAGTATAAATGGAGAAAGTGCATAGAGTCCACCAAAAAGATATATATACCATCTCATCATACTGAGTTCAGTTGTATGAAGAGCAATAAGGAAAATCCCAACAGTAAGGGGGAGTACGCTATTCATGATGATACGTACTATCGAGAAATCTTTCGTCGTGATTTTTTTATAAATTCCATAGAGATAGCTCCCGACGATAGCCGAAATGAGAAGGATCGTGAGAGAAAAAATGAAGAGATCAGCGGTGATACGTTCATCAAAAGTGAACATACTCGAAGGACGAGGATAGCCATACATATAAGAATAGCTTCTTCAGAAGATCGTCTCCTTGAGGATCATATGGACGGCTGATACACTCATCAAGGTGAACGCAAAAGAGAAAAAGAAGTCAAACCATTTTTTAGGCTTCTCGCTCGACTCAATCCATTGGAGGAAGGCTATAAGCTTCGCGATCATAGAAAAAAAGAAAAGAAATAAGTATTACCTATGACAGTATTGTATATCTTTTGTGACAATTTTGCAAAGATCAAGCTATCTTTTCTGAAATACGATGAAATTATGTACTCATACTTGTATCTGTGCATTTACGACTATATACGGCTTCCCCTCTTCTGATATCCACTTCTTATGAGCGGGGCGGACAGAGAGTTCAAGACCATATTTTTCTCTGAAAAAATCTTGTACATATTTGCGAGTATCGCGTGTGAGTGATGGGGGGAGGATGAATGGCGAGTACTGTTTCTGTCATTGTGTGCTTGTCACG